>NZ_JBEXNT010000008.1:0-125367 GCF_040611255.1 Kitasatospora sp. NPDC002965
GCTGCCCGTCGGCCGCCGGGCCGGCGGACCGCCACGCCTCCTCGGCCTCCCAGGACGGCTCCACGGGCCGCCCGCCCGCCTCGGCCGCGAGTGCGGCGAGGTCCGGGGCGTACCCGTCGACGAACAGTTCGCCGAGGGCCGTCCGCACCCGCAGCGGCCCGCCCTGGCCGCGCCGCAGCGAGCCGCGCACTCGGGCGTCCAGACCGGCGGCGAGGGCGGTCTCCTGGAGCGCCGAGGTCAGCACCGGGTGCGGGCTGACCTCCAGCAGCAGCCGGTGGCCGTCGGCCAGCAGCGCCGTGGCGGCCTCCGCGAACCGCACGGTGCCGCGCAGGTTGCGGCACCAGTGGTCGGCGTCCAGCACCGGGTCGGCCAGCCGCCCGCCGGTCAGGCCCGAGTAGAACGGCAGCCGTGCGGGCCGGGGCCGCAGCGGGGCGAGCGCGGCGCGCAGCTCGGGCAGGATCGAGTCGATGTGCGCGGAGTGCGCGGCCAGCCCGACCGCGACCAGCCGCGCGTGCAGGCCGAGTTCGCCGGAGCGGGCGACCAGGTCGGCGGCGGCGTCGGCGTCACCCGAGACGACCACCGAGCCGGGGCCGTTGATCGCGGCCACCGCCAGCCGTCCGCGCCAGCGCTCCAGCAGCGGGCGGACGCGGTCGGCGGGGGCCATCACGGAGACCATCTCGCCGCGTCCGGTCAGCGTGGCCTGCAAGCGGCTCCAGTGCGCGACCACCCGGGCCGCGTCCTCCAGGTCGAGCGCTCCACTGACCACGGCGGAGCTGATCTCGCCCATGCTGTGCCCCAGCACGGCGGCGGGCCGCACCCCGTGGCTCTCCCAGAGCGCGACCAGCGCGAGCGTCACGGCGAACAGGGCCGGCTGCACCACCGCGGCGCCCTCCAGCGCGGGTGCGCCCGCCGTGCCGCGCAGCACGTCCTGCACCGCCCAGCCGGTGAACGGCTCCAGTGCCTGCGCGCAGTCGTCGAGCCGGGCCGCGAAGGCCGGTGCCAGGTCCAGCAGTTCCACGGCCATGCCGGGCCACTGGGACCCCTGGCCGGGGAAGACGAAGGCCACGGTGCCGTCCCCGGCGGTTCCGGTCAGCGACACCGGTGCTCCCTCCGCGCCCGCTCCGGCCGGCCCCGTCCCCGCTGTGCCCGCCGTTCCTGCGGCCAGCGCGGCGAGTTGCGCGAGCAGGCCGTCCCGGTCGGTCGCCGCGAGCGCGGCCCGGTGCCGCCCGGTGGCCGGCCGGCCGGCGAGGGCGGCCGCCACGTCGGCGGCGCCGAGCTCCGGCCGGCCGACCAGTGTGCCGTGCAGCAGCCCTGCCCGGGCGGCGAGCTGGCCCGCGGTGTCGCCGGACAGCGGATACAGGAAGGGCACACCGGTGTCGGATCCGTGAGTCATCGTGCTGCACTCCTTCGCGACGGGCCGGACGGTCGGACGTGGGCGATCCGCCGGGGGTCCACCCGGCGGAGCGGTGCGAGCTGGTTCCGTGCGGAGCCCGGGAGAGGCCCTGCCGGGGAGCGGAGGCCCCGGAGCGGCCACCCGGCCACCGGAGGGCTGCCGGCCCTACGGACGGCCGGCGTGACGAGCGCCGGAACTTCCCCGGCGCACGGGAGCGACCCGGCGGTGTCTCCCCCTCCGGGGGGCCGGCCGGCGGCGGCGCACCGGTAGTCCGGACCGCCTCCTCCGCATTCCCGCCCCGGCGATTGCGACCGGGATCCGATGAGGGAGCCGACCGGAACGGGAATTGCTGAATGCTCGGGGCATATGCTGCCAGCCGCAAATATCATTTCAATAGCGGGAACCGCGACACTGCTCGTTCGGGGCGTCCGGGGCACTTCCGGAAGCCGGTTTCGACTGTTTCCGGTTTATTCTCCGGGCCGCCCCTGCTACGGTGCTGGAGCGGCAGTTGAGCGGTCGGTCGGCCGCCCTCCGGTGGGACTCGCGCTCCACGCCGACACCCTTCCCCTTTCATTTTCAAGGAATTCCCGAAGGAGTCGCACATGGCACTGGGATATCTTTTCGGCGGCGGTGTCGGAACCGAGCCGCACGGCATCGAGCTGTACCAGGCATATCCCGTGATGCGGGACCTCTATGCCCGCATAGCCGAATGGAGCGGGCTGACCACCGGCCAACTGCTCGACGAGGAACTGCCCAAGGAGGTCGAGGAGCGCCAGAGCGTCGGCAGCATCCGGGAGGCCGCGCTGGCGCTGGCCGTCCACGACATCCTCGCCGAGCACGACCTGCACCCGGCGGTGCTCGGCGGCCTGAGCCTGGGCGCGATGACGGCGAGCGCACTGTCCGGGGCACTGGAGCGGCGCGCGCTGATCGAGATGCTGGCGCACTCCCGCGCCGTCACCCCGCCGCCCGCCGACGCGCCTGCCCAGGGCATGGCGCTGGCCTTCGTCCCGGCCGGCACCGAGATCACCGCGCTGACCGGGGACCGGCCCGGCGTCCACCTGTCGGGGGATTTCGGTCCCACGGCGGACGGCGCCGCGGCCATCATGATGCTCTCCGGGGATCGGGAGGCTCTGGAGGCGCTCGCCGCCGGGTTGCCGCCCGGCCTGGTCACCCCGCTCCCGGACCGTCCGATCGCCGCCCACTCGCCGCTGCGCGGGTACTTCCGGACGTTCATGGCCCCGTACATCGACGCGATGTCCTTCGAGGCCCCCGGGCTGCCGCTGGCGTCGTGCCTGGACCGCAAGCTCCTCGTCACCGGCGAGGACGTCCGTGACCTCTTCCACCGCAACGCCACCGACCCGATCAGTGTCGTCGACGTGTACACCGGCATGAAGGAGCAGGGGGTGCGGCTCGGGCTGGTGATGGGCGGGTCCATCCCCGACGGCATCCTGCGGTTCCCGTTCCCGGTGGTGCACGTGGACCGGCCCGAGCACGTCGAGCAGGTGCTGACCACCGTCTACGAGCTCGGCATCGAGATCACCGAGGGGCGGTCCGCGCGGTGACCGCCACGGCGGCCGCCACGGTGACCGGAGCGGGGGCGGTGCGGCCGGGTGCCGCCTGCGACGCGCTGGTCGAGGGCTGGCTCGACACCGACCTCGACGAGTGGACCCGCCGCATCCTGCGGCGGCACTTCGACCCCGAGGCCGGCAGTCCGTACTGGCTGCGCCGGGCGGCCGGGCTGGACTTCGATCCCCGGGACATCACCCGCTACGAGGAGCTCACCGCCTTCGGCCCGTTCCCGTTGGAGGACCTGCGGTCCGGCGACCCGGCGGACCTCGTCCCGCTCGCCGTGCCGCGCCCGCTGACCGGGCGGGTGTGGGACACCGGCGGCACCACCGGCGCGCCGTGCCGGGTGTTCTACACCCCGGACATGCTGCTGCACCGCGGGGCGTGGCGGCGCTGGTCCTTCGTCAGCGAGGGTTTCGAGCCCGGCCGGAGCTGGTTGCAGGCCACCCCGACCGGGCCCCACCTGATCGGCAACGGCGTCTGGGAGTCGAGCGAGCTGTACGCGGGCCGGGTGTACGCGATCGACATGGACCCGCGCTGGGTGAAGCGGCTGATCCGGGGCGGCCGGCTGGCCGACGCCCGCGAGTACACCACCCACCTGCTGGAACAGATCGCCGACGTCCTCGGGCGCGGCGGGGTGCACTACGCCACCACCACGCCGGCGATCTTCCAGGCGCTCCGGCAGCGCCACCCCGAGCTGGTCGCCGCGCTCGACGGGGTCCGGCTCAGCGGGACCCAGATCTCGCCGGACACCCACCAGGACTTCACGGCCGCGCTCAACGGCGGTATCTGCGGCATCAGTTACGGCAACACCTTCGGCAACGCGGCCGGGCTGGCCGAGCGGCAGACGGGAGACCTGCTGCCGTACGTGCCGAACTACCCGCAGGTGACGATGGCGGTGGTGGACCGGGAGGACTGGTCGGCCCCGGTGGCGTACGGGGCGTCGGGGCAGGTGCGGCTGACCGTGCTGCACGAGGACCTCCTCCTGCCGAACATCCTGGAGCGCGACCAGGCGCTGCGCTACGACTGCGCGGGGCTGTGGCCCAGCGACGGCGTGGCCAACGTCCGGCCGCTGCAGGTGACCAACACCGCCCCGGAAGGGCTCTACTGACCGGCAGCCGCACAGCCGTGACCGGGGCGGCCGCCGTCCCGGTCCCGGGCCCGGCCAGCGGCCAGCAGGTCGGACTCGCGGGTGACCACCTGCCGGAACGCGGCGGGCGGCACGCCTCGCGGAGGAGCTGGTGCGGGGGCAGGTGCGGTTCATGCTCGAACCCGGGGACTACCCGGTATCAACCGGCGCCGCTGCCTGCACGGGAGGGAGGCGGTGCAGTGCGGGCAGGAGGACGTCCCGGAGGCCGAGCGCCGGCTGCTGCAGCTGTTCCTGCGCGCCCCGGCCAGTCTCGGGGCGGCCTCGTAACCCGCGGACCTAACGGCCTCGGGGGAAATAGTGATGGGCCTGGTTCCTTCTGAGGGCCACGTGCCCGGCTCACGCGTCGGCGCCAGTAGGCTCCAGCGCATGTCACAGCCGATCAAACTCGTCATCCTGATCACTACTCTTCCGGGCCGCGGCCGGGAACAGATCGCTGCATTCGAGCGTCTCGCGCCGATCGTGCGAGCCGAACCGGGATGCCTGCAATACGACCTGCACCAGGTGAGCGGCGAGCCTGACCGCTTCGTTCTCATCGAGCGGTGGTCGTCGAAGGAGACACTTGCCGCACACGACGTCGCACCGCACATGATCGAAGCCGATGCGGCCAGCCCAACGTTCCGAGCGGGGCCCGCAGAAGTCATCCAGCTCGTCGCTGAACCCCTGGCCTGACCGCATCGTGTACGGTGCCCCGAATCCGGCGCCCGGCCCGGCGCGCCCCCGGTGACCAGGCGGCGGGCGGTGAGGAAGTCGCCGTCCCAGCGCCGGTTCTGGAGGACCGAGAGCAGGGTCCCCCGGACACGGGCGAACGCGCACAGCTTCAGTGCCTCGGCGGCGCCGGCGGCCAGCGGCTTGTCCACCACGGTGGCGAGCCCGGCTTCGAGCGCGGCGCGGGCGAGCGGGACATGGGTGCGGTTCGCCAGGCCGTAGCCGATCAGGCCGACGCGGAACGGGGCACGCGAGGAGGGACGCGACACGTGACTCGTACGCCCCGCTCAATCACGAGGGCTGTCACCGGGGCCGTGGCGCGTCCTCCCACCGGGGCCGGGAGGCGCGCCGGGCACTGCGGCGGTCAGCGGGCGGCGTGGGCGCCCCGGGGGCGACGCTTGGAACGGATGACGACGACGACTGCGCCGGCCAGCAGGAAGGCGGAGCCGATCGAGGCGAGGATGCCGGCCGAACGGTCGGAGCCGGTCTGGGCGAGCCTCTCCGGGGCGGTGACCGGCGCGGACCCGTCGGCGGCGGTGGTGGGCGGGACAGCGGCCGCCACCGCGATGGGAGTGGAACCGGCCGTGGTCGCGGACACCGGGGTGGTGGCGGCCGGGGCCGGGGTGGTCGGAGCCGCCGGGGCGGTGGTGGCGGCCGGGGCCGAGGTCTTCGGGGCCGGGGCGGTGGTGGCCGAGTGGGCGTGATCGCCCTGGTGGGCGTCGGCGCCGCTGGTGCCGTTCGCGGTCGGCACCGGCGCGGTGCCGGGGGCGTTGCCGCTGCCGTCGAAGACCACGTCCGAGCAGGAGTAGAACGCCTCCGGGCTGTCCGAGCGCTGCCAGATCGCGTAGATCAGCTGCCGGCCGCTGCGCCCGGCGGGGATCGTGCCGGGCAGGATGTACGAGCCGTCGACCAGCTTGGGGTCGGTGACCGTGAGGAAGGGCTGCGCCTCCAGGTTCGACCAGGCCAGCGGCTTCGCCGGGTCGTAGCCCGCGTTGGTGAGGAAGAGCTGGAAGGTGCCCTTGTGCGGGGCGGTGGCCCGGTAGCGGAAGGTGAAGTCGGTGCCGGACACCAGGTTGGTGGCGGGCCAGTCGGTGCGCGGCAGGTCCAGGCCCTTGTAGACCGGGTCGCCGGCGCTGCACAGCTTGCCGTCCGCGATCAGCTGACGGTGACGGCCCGCGGCGTCGCCGATCCGCAGGCTCATCCAGTCGTACAGCGCGGCCTTGCCACCGGCCGCGACGGCGGCCTTGCAGGCGGCCGACTTCGGGTTCTCGGCACCTTCCAGGAAGCAGCCCTCGACCCGGCTGAGCGGGTTTTGCATCGAGCCGTGCGCGGCGGCGGTGCCGCCTCCGAGGACACCGGTCAGTCCGGCGGTGGCGAGGACGAGGGCTGCTGTGGAGAGACGGCGGCTGCGCACGGGCATGGTGGGGGAACCCCTTCGGAGGGAGCCGGTAGGTGAGGGTGCCGCTCACGCTAGCCGCTGTCGACGGCCCTGCCGGGGGTTGACCAGCTCGGTTAGGGGCCGCTTAAGGAGCCTTTGAGGCACGGGCGCGGGAAGCGCACGGAGGGCCGGCGGCACCCGCGGTCACGGCGGGCTGAGGTTGACTCCGGTACTCGAGCGCGGGTCGAAAGAGGACGGGAAGTTCTATGCCCTCCAGGGTGAGCCGCCACTTGGCACTCTGAAGACCAATGAGCGGCCTAGTGGTGCATTCGTCCGGAAAGAACGCGTTCATGTCTTGCCAGCATTGAACCTCCAGGCGCTTCGGGAAAAACCCGGCCGGAGGGAGCACGGTTCTGCATCTATCTCCTCTCGACCGCCACGTCCGATAGGAATGAACCACTGAAAACTGAGTATCTCATCAGTCCTGGAATCGGGAAACGCGTGCTGCCTGACGGCACCATCCGCAGCCACAACCCTCTCGGCAACTATGAGGAGGCCCTGGCCTTCCCCGCCCCGCAGGGCGAGTTGAACTCCATGGCCGCCTGACCTTCACGGACCGGGAGGGCGAACCCATGAAGCGAATCGCTGGCCAGGAGCCGTGTCCTCGCGCCAGTACCTCAAAACGGTCTCGTGCACGATGTCCAGGCGATTCGCAGCGACGAGGCACGAGACCGGGTCCGGCCCGCCGGCGTCCGCCTCGAAGGCAACGAGGACGGGCGGTCTTCCACCAAGCAGACCGGTGACCGCCGCCAGTTCCTCGGACGTGGGGGCGCGAAAGAGAGGATCTTGGAACGTCGCCGGGCAGCTGACGAAGAGCGGATCGCCGAAGACCAGTTCCAGACCGTGGTGATAGGTGAGGTCGTAATCCGCAGCGAGCCGGAACTGCCCGCGGTCCCAGGCGACAACGTCCCAGTCCCACCAGGACCCCTCGGGGAGCTCGACCCCCGCATGCCCTTGTTCAGCGCCCACTTCCCGGCCCCCGATCAGTTCGAACTGACGACAGGCTACACAGCCGCTCGCCGCCACTGTTTGACGAGTTAGGTCCCTGAGGTGTCTGGACAGACCCGTTCACCGGGCTGAGCCCGCGTGCTTTGGGTCAGTTGGTGACCCAGCTGCGGAGAGAGGGCGCCGGACGCTCCGAGTCGCGGGCGGCCGTGGAGGATGCCCCTGGCGGACCGTGTCCTGCTGGTCGCCGCGTACTGGCGTACCAACCTGACACTACGGCAGCTGGCGCCGCTGTTCGGCGTGTCGAGTCTGCGGCCAGTCGCGTCATCGATCGCCTTGGCCCCGAGCCCGCGCTCACACCACGCAAGCGGTTCGCGAAGGACGCAGTGCTGATCGTGGATGGCACCCTGGTACCCACCCGCGACCGAAGCATTGCCGAGCAGTCAAAGAGCTATCGGTACTCCACCGCCAACCAGGGCGTCATCGATGCCGACACCCGGGCGGTCGTGATCGTCGGCCGGCCCGTGCCGGGTAACCGTCATGACTCCCGTGGTCGGGAGGAGTCCGGCGCCAGGGCCACCGTCGGTCACACCACGACCGTTGCCGACGGCGGCTACCAGGGCACCGGACTTGTCATCCCGCACCGCCGCGCCAGAGGCAAGGGACTTCCCGGCCTGGAAGGAGGAACACAACCGCTCACACAAGCGAGTTCGGGCTCGCGTCGAACACGCCTTCGCCTGCATGAAGAGCTGGGGGTCCTCCGCGACTTCCGCCTGAAAGGCAACGGCGTCCACTGCGCCGTGCTCGGCGTCGCCCGCCTGCACAACCTCGCCCCCACCGGATAGCCGCGCCCCCGGCCACCCGCGTCCACACTGCCCCCAGGATCACTTACGGGACAGGCTTTAGATGTGGGACTTCCGCACCGAGTGCCATGCCGCGCCGGCCAGAGCCCGGGTCGACCGGACCAGTCCCAGCCCTTCGTGCTCCCGGTACAGTCGCCAGTTGTGTTCGACGAGGTCGAGCTTGTTGGAGGACAGCGACCCCGCCCGCCCGGCCCGGTATACCGCCAGCGGCTCCTGCAGGCCCCGGGCGTGGTGTCCGTCCCGCATGATGTCCAGCCACAGCGCGTAGTCCTGCCGCTTGGGCATGTCCGGCATCAGCCTCGTGCCGAGCACGGTGCGGGAGTACATGGCGGTCAGGGCCCCGATGTGGTCCTGCACCAGCATGTCCCGGTACGTCACGCGCTCGCGCGCCTCGATCACCCGGCCGTTCGGAACGAAGTCCCGGGCCTCGCCCTCGTAGTCGCCGTCGACCTTGAAGTACGAGGTGAACGTCAACGGCGCGTCACCGGTGGCGGCGAACTCGATCTGCCGCTCCAGCTTCTGGGGCAGCCACATGTCGTCGCTGTCGAGGAAGGCCACGAACTCCCCGCGTGCCCGCGCCAGGGCGAGGTTGCGGGCACGGGCGGCGCCGCCCTGCTGGGGCGCCGCCTCGGGGAGCACCCGCTCGTCCTCGCGGGCCAGGTCCCGCAGCAGCTCCATGGAGCCGTCGCCGGAGGCATCGTCGGTGACCAGCAGTTCCACGTCGACGTGGCTCTGGGCGAGCACCGAGCGCACCGACGCGCCGAGGGTGGCCGCCGAGTTGTGGACCGGCATCACCACGGAAACCAGGGGCACGGCAGTGCTCCTCACTCGAATCGGGGTCGTCATGGACGTTGTCGTCGCCGGTCAGGGCCACGTCGGGCGGTCGCTCGCGGTGCGCGCCGCCGAGGTGGGCGACCGCGGCGTCGGCCACGACCTGGACCAGCACCGTATCAAGCAGCTCGCCACCGGCGAGTCCGGCGGGTTCCGTGCGCGGTTCTGCTGAGGTCGCCGGGTGGTCGGCTCCGGATGCTCGCTGCCCCGGCTCGGTACTCCGGCTCGGGCCGCGGCGCCGTCGAATCTTGGGGCGAGCCATGCCGAATTCGGCCACACAGGTGGCGAATTATCGCATTGAGAGACGAATTGATCACTATCTGTGATGTGATCGGTTCCTGTCAGGCGGGCGGTCCCGATGGCGACGGGTCGATGCCTGCTGCTCGGTGCCCGGTGTGGTGAGTCCTGGCCTGGTCTGCTCCGTCGGCCGGGTGCTTCCAGCAGCGTCACTCGTGTCGGTAGCGAGGGAGTGTGTCTCATGTCCGTCTCCGTTGCGGATCTGTTCGTCGGCCTTCCGGCTCGGAGGACTCTTCGCGCTGGGCCTAGATCTGTTCGAACTTCCTTGGCTGTGCGCGCTGTTGGGGTCCGGAAGGGAGCTGGTGCTCCAGGGGGCCTGGGTCCGGCGGGAGCGGCTGACGCCGGCCGGGCTGTCGCGGGGTGAGCGGGCGGATCGGCCGACGCTGAGTTCGTCGCGGATGCGGCGGGCGAATGAGACCCGCCACTCGACCGGTACGCGGTACTGCCCTGCCCTGCACGCCCGAGACCTGGAGTCTGCGATGGCAATTCCTGTTCCGCCCGTTCCCCACGCGAGGGTGATCTTCGTCGGCGTCGGCCAGGGGGACTGTACCTTGATCGTCTTCCCGGACCCGCCACACGGCACCGGCGAGGTGGTGCTGATCGACTGCGGCTCCACCAAGGGTGCGAAGTGCCTGATTCCCGGACCGCCGGAGCGGGTCGTGGACGCGCTCACCAACGTCAAGCACCTCCTCACCACGTACGTGCCGAAGAAGACGATCGACTACCTGTTCATCACACACGCCGACGAGGACCACTACAACCTCCTGGTGCGGGCGCTCGACGGGTTCACGGTCAAGGACAGCTACTTCACCGGGGTGCTGGAGGACTACAAGAACGGTCGGGACTCCTTCGGCACGGTCAAGGCCGATGCGACCTACGCCTGGTTGAAGGCCAAGGGGGCGAAGCCGCTGGCCAACTCCCTGGCCTTCAGCGGCCCTGCGGCCGGTGGTGGTGCGAGCACCCCGTGGCAGTACGGGCGGCCGGTCGTTCCACTCGGCGGCGACGACGGGCTCTACGTCGTCGCCGCCAATGCCTCCGGCTCCTACGCGACGCGGCACGCCAAGTGGCAGCAGGTCCTGGCCGCGTCGACGGATCCGCACGAGAAGGTGCGGCTGCAGAAGGAGCTGGGCCGCTATGACCCGAACCCGGACAGCGCGGTGCTGGCGCTGGTCTACAAGAAGGCAGTCATGATGCTCATGGGCGACGCGACGGTACTCACCGAGGAGTTCATTCTCGGCGCCTGGGCGCCCCAGCTCCCCTCGGCCAACATCACGCTCAAGATGGGGCATCACGGCAGCGACACCTCCTCCCGCGAGAAGTGGGTCAGGCTGCTCAAACCGCAGCGACTCACGGTCAGTTCAGGCACCAAGGCGTTCAACGGCTCGGGCATCCCCAAGATCAGCCACCTGGAACAGGTCAAGCTGTGGTCCGGTGCCGTCCAGCCGGCCGACTCCCACGAGTACACCTACTTCGACGACCGCCCCGCGTACAAGTCGTTCGTCCCCGACTTCACCGACCAGTCGATCTTCACCTCGCAGTTGATGGTGAACCCGCTCTGGACGGACACGATGCCGGACGACGAGCGCTTCATCTGCGGTACCTGGCACCTGACGCTCGATGCCGCCGGCAACGTCCTGATCGACTACTGACGGACCAGCGAGGGGACACATCATGGCGCTGACAACAGAGGAACTCCGGCGCAGGTTCCCCGTGGTCGGAGGCGAGTTCCGGCTGACGGCGGAGGAACTGGCCGTGCCGGGGACGGAGGAACTCTTCGGCACCCACCTGGGCGGCCCCCTCTCCGTGACCGGGGTGACCGCCGCCGACCCGGAACACCTCACGCTCTCCGGAGCGGTCGCGATCCCCGGTCTCTCTCCGGGAGCCGCGGTGACGGTCACCTTC
The DNA here is from genome assembly GCF_040611255.1 of Kitasatospora sp. NPDC002965. Classification (NCBI taxonomy): domain Bacteria; kingdom Bacillati; phylum Actinomycetota; class Actinomycetes; order Kitasatosporales; family Streptomycetaceae; genus Kitasatospora; species Kitasatospora sp. NPDC002965. The sequence continues at coordinate 11,091 of NZ_JBEXNT010000008.1, forward strand.
TCGGCGAACGCGACGGCGTCACCCCCGGTCGTGACCGGCCTGACCCTCGACGTCACCCTGACCACCGCCCCGGACCCGGGCGAGTGGAGGATCGACCTGCCGTACCTGCGGCTCGAAGCGGGCTTCCTCCGCGAGTACGGGTTCGAACGGCTGCTGTTGGTGCTGTCGGCCGAACCCGGCGCCGGTGATGTGGTGTCCACGGTCGCGACCGTGGGCGGCGATCTGCCGTTCGCCGCCGCCGGGGGAGTGGCGCTGAGGCTGCGGACACTGGTCCAGGAGGGGCCGGCCGCCAGCACGTACACCCTGAACGGCGAATTCTCCGGAGTGACCTTCTCCGCCGTGGGCGACCTCGGCCAACTCGTGCCGGGCGCGTCCTCCGAGCGCTTCGCGCTGCCCGACCTGCCCGGCCTCCCGCTCCCGGCCACGGTCGAACTCGCCGGTCTGAGCGTCGTCTTCACCCCCGACGTCCATCGTGCGGCCGCAGGGCTGGACCCCGTGCTGGCCGCCTCGGTGCGGGTGAACATCCCCGCCCGCTGGCCGCTGATCCCCGGCGTGTTCGAGATCGAGGAGATCGACGTCGAGTTCGGCGTCGGGTCCCCCCGCACCGCCGGGGCGAGCGTGCGTGCCCGGCTCGGCGGCGTCCTGCGCATTGGCGAGGCCTTCGTGGGGGTGTCGGTCTCCGTACCGGAACTCGATCTCACGGCCGAGCTGCTCCGGCCGCTCCCGCTCACCGACGCCCTCGCCCTGTTCCTGCCCGGTGTCGAGGTCCCCCTCGGGGAGGTCGAGGCCTTCAGCGCGTGGGTCAACGCGAGGTCCAAGGACTACAGCGCCGAGTTGGACCTCGCGGGCCCCTGGAGCATCGGGGACGTCTTCGCCCTCACCGGTATCACCCTGTCCGTCCAGAGCACCGGAACCGGCCGCCCGGCCGCCCGGCTGTTCGCGGAGGCCGCTCTGGGCCGGTCCGTGCTGAGCGTCGAGGCCGGCTACGACAAGGGCGTGTGGCAGTTCACCGGCATCGCCAGGGACGTGGTCCCCGCCGACCTGTTCGACCTGTTCGGCGTGGCACCGCCCGCACTGCTCGCCGACCTGACCGTCCGCGAGACCAGGGTGTCGTTCGACAGCGGCGGCCGGGAGTTCGACCTGGTCTGCTCCTGTGAATTCCCGCTCGGCGACGCCGACGCCGTGCTCGCCCTGGCCGTCCGTCTGTCGCACAGGGCATCGGGCGGTTACGACAGGACAGTCTCGGGGACGCTCACGGTGCAGGTCCCGGACGGGCACGGTGGCTTGCGCGCGCTGGACTTCGGCGTCGACCATCGCGAGGATGCCACCGGGTCGACGATCACCGCGGTGTGGAACGCGGACGAAGGCATCGCGCTGACCGACCTGGTGGCCGCGCTCGGCGTCGAGCTGCCCGAGCTGCCCGAGGTGTTGCGGCCGGTGCTCACCGCGCTGTCGGTGCGGTACGACTCCGTGACGGGTCAGGTGCTGCTGACGGCTTCGACCGAGCGCACCGGGTGGGTCTACGTCAGCCGTCCGGGTACCGGCGCCGGTGCCCCCCGGGTCAACGCGGCCGCGGTGCGGGCCCGGCTCGGGGCGCGCGTCTCGGATCTGCCGTTGGTCGGCGAGGCGATTCCGCCCGGTGCGGACCTCGTCATCGACGGTGTCGCCTTCACCTCGACGCCGACCGGGTGGACCGCGGCCCAGGCCGTCGCGGTCAACGACGCGCTGAACCGGATCGACTCCGTGGCGGGGCGCCGGCTGCCGCGCTTCGCCGCCGGTACGACGGCCGGGCCCGGCCTCGCCGTCCAGATCGAGCTGAGTATCGGCGGGGTGCCGCAGGAGCCGCTGCTCCTGCCGATCACCACAGGGTCGGGCGGCACACTCGTGGCCGCCTCCCGGGGCCCGGTCACCGTGCACGCTGCTTCGGACGACACGTCGTCACGTGACCTCGGCCTGACCTTCGGGGCGCTGCGAATCTCGCGGATCGGCGTCGGCCTCGCGGACGGGCAGATCTTCGTCGCGCTGGACGCGGTCCTGTCGGTGGGCCCGGTCCGGCTGGTCCTGATGGGTCTCGGACTGGGAATCGACGGGGAGTTGAGCGTCTCGCCGCGATTGCGCGGGGCGGGCGTACAGCTGGACAGGCCGCCACTGAGGATCAGCGGCATGGTCGAGCGCCGTACCGGCTCGGAGGTCGCCCCGGGGCTCAAGGAGCAGTTCGTCGGGCTCGCCTCGGTCGAGACCGGCTTCTTCGCCCTGAACGCCGCCGGGTCGTACGCCAAGGCCGTGGACGGCTGGTCGTCGATGTTCCTCTTCGGCGAGATCTCCGGCGGCGAGCGCGGGCTGTTCGGCCCGCCCCCGTTCCGGGTGATCGCCCTCTCGCTCGGCTTCGGTGTCAACAGCACGGTCCGCACACCCCGGATCGACCAGGTCGGCGAGTTCCCGCTGGTGAACCGGCTGGACGGCAGCGGCAGCGGCGACACCCCGGAGAAGGTGCTGGAGAAGCTCGCCGGCCCCGGCGGCTGGATCACCCCGCGCGAGGGCCAGTACTGGGGCGCGGGCGGGATCGAGTTCAGCTCGTTCGAATTCATCCGCTCCCGCGCGCTGCTGCTGGTCGAGGGCGGCCAGTCCTGGAAGGTTCTGCTGATCGGCCGCACCACCGTCGACCTGCCGCGCAGCAAGGCCGCCAGGAAGCCGATCGCCCGGCTCGTCATCGACCTGGCCATCGGCTACCACCACGACCAGGGCCTGTTCTCGATGGACGCGGTCATCGCGCCCGGCTCGTACGTCATCGACCCGGCGGCCGAGCTGACCGGTGGCCTGTCCTTCTACATCTGGGGCCAGGACCGCACCGCCGTCGGGGGCGGCAAGGGCTTCGTGTTCACGCTGGGCGGCTACCACCCCCGTTTCAGGCGGCCCGCGTACTACCCCAACCCGCCGCGCGTGGGGTGGCGGTGGGCGATCGGCCCGGTGGCGATCCGCGGCCAGGTGTACGCGGCGCTCACCGACGGTGCGTTCATGGCCGGCGGCGAGCTGTCCGCGAACTACGACAAGGGACACGGCATCCAGCTCCAGGCGTGGTTCACGGCCTGGCTGGACGCGCTGGTGCAGTGGAAGCCGTTCTACTTCGACCTGTCGATGGGCCTGAGCATCGGGGTTGCGGCCACCGTCAAGGTGCTGTTCATCCGGGTCCGGGTCTCCCTGGAAGTCGGGGTGTCGCTGGACCTGTGGGGGCCGCCGATCGGCGGCCGGGCCAGGATCAAGGTCTGGTTCATCAGCTTCACCGTCGAGTTCGGCACCGGCCGGGACGGCGTACCGCCGATCGAGTGGGGGGAGTTCAGCGTCCAGCTGCCCGCCCCGCTGTCGGTCACCCCGCTGCGCGGGCTGCTGGTCGACGTCGACCCCGAGGAGACCGCGATCCGGTCCGCAACGGGGGAGCCCCTGCTGGTCTCCATGGACGGATTCGCCGTGCGCACCGAGGCCGCCGTCCCCGCCGGCCGCATCCTCCTCAACGGCCGGCCGTTCGCCGGGACCGAGGACGACACCATCGACATCCGGCCGATGGGGCCGAAGGGACAGGGCGTGGTCTCCGATCACCACGTCACCCTGAAGCGGTTCGACAGCGTCTACACCCCCACCGGATGGGGCGTGGCCGTCTACCGGCAGGACATGCCCAAGGCGATGTGGGGTGCGCCGCTGGGAAAGCCCGGCGACGTGCTGGACGGTGACGGGCTCCTCAGCGGCTGCCTGGCCGGCATCACCTTCGAGATCCCCAAGCCCGAACTGGCTCCCGCGGTCGGCTGGGTGGACGCGGAGGCGCTGGAGGCCGACGGGCTGCCGGATGCGCCGATCCCGTTGCTGGGCTCGGCGCCGGAGGGGCCGCCGTCCGTCCCGGACGACGAGGGCGAGGGCAGCATCGGCGCCATCGTCGACCCCGACCGCGGTATCGCCGCCCGGACCACCGCCGCCCGCCGCGCCTCGGTGCACGCCGCCCTGGCCGGCCTCGGCCTCGCCCCCGGCACCGACGAGCCGCTGACCCGCTACGCGGACCTCGCGAAGACCACGTTCACCAACGCGCCCATGACCACCACAGCCGAGAGGTGAACCGACGTTGAGCGGTACCGAAGACCTCCGCGTCGCCTTCCACGACTACCGTCGCCCGCTTGCCGCCGCCGGCGTCTACACGCTCACGGCGGAGCACCACCTGACCAAGGACGGCAACCGGGTCGACGTGAACCCGGCCATCCCCGCCACCACACAGCAGTTCGAGATCCGCGCGGTCCGGTTCGTCCTCGACCCCTCGTCCGTGCACGCCCACTACCCGGCCGAGGGCGCCGCCGGCGACTTCGGCCGCACCCTGCCGCACATCACCCTGGACCGCTCCATCCTGCCCTGGGAGCGGCTGCTGAAGGCCCGCGCGGTGCCCGAACAGGCCCCGTGGCTGGCGCTGATGGTGTTCCGCGCGGGTGAACTGCCCGACGACCCGGAGGGTTTGGGCCGGACCACCACCCGCACCGTCGCCGAACTGTGCCGCCCCGGCGACGGCATCCTCGGGCCCGACCTCAGCAACGAAGGCATCACCCCGGCCATCGAGGCAAGCCGCTGCCAGAGCATCGACGTCCCGGCCGGGCTGTTCACCGCGCTGGTGCCGCGTGAGGAGGAACTGAACTACCTCGCCCACGTCCGCGACGTCTCCACCCGACCGCAACGGCGCGACGACGGCGAGATCCTGACCGAGGGCCAGTACGCCGTCCTGGCCGCCAACCGCCTCCCCCGACAGCCCGGCACCTACACCGCGCACCTGGTCTCCCTGGAAGGCTTCAACGGCAAGCTCGACCCCGGCCAACTGGGCGCGAGCGTAAGGTCCGTGCGGCTGTGCGTGCTGCACTCCTGGACGTTCACCAGCGACCCGGCCGGCACCCGCGACGCCGCAGCCCTGCTGAGCAACCTCGTCGCACCGGCCCGCGAGGAAGGAGGGCGGGAGAACCTGGCACTTCGCCTGCGCCCCAGCGCGGACACCGCGGCCCGGTCCACGCCGGACGCCGAGCGGTATGCCGAGCGCCGCCTGCACCTGGGCTACACCCCGCTGCCGTACCGGCTGCTGTCGGGGGAGACCACCTACGGCTGGTACCGCGGCCCGTTCGTCCCCGTGATCGCCGCCGAGACCCGTGACTTCGCCCGCGACACCCCGAAGACCACGGCCGACCACGCCCTGATCTACGAGCCGGAGCACGGCCTGTTCGACGTCTCCTACGCCGCCGCCTGGACACTCGGCCGCACCCTGGCGCTGAGTGACCCCGACTACAGCGAGGAGATCACCCGCGCGCGGCGCGAACTGGCCAACACCGCGGCGACGATGATGGCCCTGGCCGCCGCCGGCCCGGCGCTCGCCGACGCCGACCCCGCCGACCTGAACGGGCGGACTCTACGGGAGCTGGCCGCTCCCGGTTTCGCGTCGAGTCTCCTCGACGCGTTCACCCGCCCCCTCGCCCCGCACGACCGGGCCCCGGCATCGGCCCGCCGCACCCGCGTCACCCGGCAGAGCGCCCGCGCCGTACTCGCGACCGGACCCAAGGCCGCGGCCCTACAGGCCACCGCCGAACGACACACCCGCACCCTGCCGGCCTGGCTGGACGAACTGACGCTGCTCCGCCGGGTGCCGTTCAACTACCTGGTGCCCAACCCCGCGATGCTCCCCCCGGAGTCGATCCGGCTGTTCCGCATCGACGAGAACTGGATCGAGGCACTGCTCGCCGGAGCCCGCGACGTCGGCGTCCACACCTCGCTGGACGCACTCGTCGACACGGCGCTCACCGCCGCCGTCGACCGCCGCCGCACCCGCGTCCGCACAGCGGAAACCGGCCGGGCCGGGCTGCTGATCCGCTCCGAACTCGTCGAAGCCTGGCCGGTGTTCGACATCCTCACCACCACCGGCGGGGCGAACGTCGCCGAACTGCGCCGCGACCACCTCGCCCCCGACACGCTGCTGCTGCTCCTGGACGCCCTGCCCGACGAGATCGTCATCCGCGAGCCCGGCCAAGGCATCCACTTCGGCATCGACAGCAACGACGCCGCAGGCGACAACAGCGTCATCAACCTGCGTGAGCACCGGCCCGGGCCCGACCTCGGCCACCCGCTGCGCCGCGACTACCCCGCCGCAGGCGGCCTGCTCACCCGCCACCTGCGGCTGCCCGACGGGGGCGGTGCGCCGGACGTTCTCGCCCTGCGCGGCGACCGGGGCCTCGTCCCCGCGCTCGCCGCCGACCTCGACCCGGACCTCGACGACCTCGCACCCGGCGAGTTCGCCCTGCAACTCGTCAACGCCCCCGTCGAGCAACGCCTGACCCTCGACGCGACGCCCGGCCAGGAGAGCGCCCGATGACCGACACCGACCTGATCGTCCCCGTCGAGGTCCACGCGCTGCTGGCCACCCGCGACGTGGCCGCGTACGACGACTTCCGGCGCTGGACCCCCAAATACCCGTGGACGTTCTCCAAGGACCACCGCAGCAACGCCGAACCGCCCATCCAGCACTCCGAGGGGAACCCCGGCGAGGGCATCCACGTGCAGTGGCAGCTGCCCGAGGCCCTGACCACCGGAGCGATCGACCCCGTCACCGGCGTCAGCACCTTCCCGTGGGTGCCCAACCGCTGGCTCGTGGTGCGCTACGCCCAGGTGCGCGGTGAGCTGAAGGCCGCCGGGTTCCTGATCCACAGCGACTACCTGGAGAAGGCCGACGGCGGGCCCGAAGAGTCGGCCTTCACCCCGTTCGTCGACCCGGCCTCCCCCAAGGAAGCGCCGCGCCACGACTACATCGGCCGCGTCCACCCGCTGAGCGATGGTCCCTGGCGCGAGCCGCCCGCCCGCCCGCAGCTGTTTCTCACCGCGATCGGCAGCGGACTTCCCGCCTTCGCCGCCTTCGCCCCGTACCACGAGAACGTCTTCCTCTTCCACGACACCCTCGCCGACCTCAAGGCCAACGACAACTACCCGCCGCCGTGCACCGTCAGCTACTGCGTGATCGGCTGGTACAGCCGGGACGACGCCGACATCCTCACCACCGCGCGCGACATCGAGGGCCTGCTGCCTCCCGACGCCGACCCCGACAGTCCGGCCGACGTGCTGCGGGCCCTGGGCTGGGCCGCCCCCGACGACATGCCGAAAACGATCACCCGGACCCGGTACGTCGGCACCGCCCTCGGCATCCCGTGGAACCGCGAGGGCGGACACCACGACTCCGACCGCCCCAAAACCCAGGACGTCAAGGTCGCGATCGGCCACAGCACCGCCGACGCCGTCGCCGCCCTCGCCGACCACCAGAGCGGCGGCACCGACCTCGCCGACCAGGTCCGCGCCCTGTTCCACGGCAACCCCGACGCGCTCGACGGCCCCGACCGGCAGGTCTCCCTCGACGAGATCACCCGCCGGTCCTGGTTCAGCGGCCACGACGGCGGCGCCACCTGGCAGGTCGTCAACCGGCCGAGCGACCAGGCCGACACCCAGGCCCCACCCCCCGACCAGCCGGACTGGATCACCGCCCTCAACCGCGACCAGGACGACCACGACCAGGCCAAGCACCGGCTCGCCTCCGCACAATGGCGGCTGTGGACGCTGTGGTGGCTGCGCCGCCTCCCCGAGAACCGCCGCCCCCTCGACTACACCTTCGACGAGCAAACCTGGGACCAGCGGATCCACGAGGCCGGAACGCGGGTGACAGAACTCGAAGCGGAGGTCGAACGGCTGAGCGGGAAGGTCCCGCACGGTCTCACCCCCGAAGAGGTCCAGGCCGCGATCGACCGCTACCCCGCGGACAACAAGCTGGAGCTGGCCGACGAGCTGGAGCTGAAGCGCACGCCCCGGCAGAGCTACCACCGCCCCGCAGACCCCGTCCTCGCCCTGACCGGCTCGGGCACCTCGCAGCCGCTCGGCCGCGACGAGGACGACCCGCTGCCTTGCCGCCTGCCCTCCGCGCTGCTCACCCGGGTGAAGATCAACAATGGCTGGGTCGACGCCCCGGCCAACCCGAAGCTGCCCGCCAACACGCCCGAAGTCCCGGGCATCATCGGGGCGGTGGTCGCCGAGTTCGCCCTGCTCGACCAGGCCGTGCGCACCCCGGCCGCCGGCGGCGCCGACACCGCGCTGCACGCCGTCGTCGCCGACCCGGCCGCCAACTCCCAAGGCCCGTGGCCCGAGTACAGCCAGGTATGGCGCCAGCCCTGGCTCCCGCTCTACCTCCAGTGGGAGATCAAACACTGCGCCACCCCGTACCAGAGCCAGGACGCCGCCCCCAACTGGGAGTTCGGCCTCGGTGAGGACGGCGATCCCGAACCCGACCGCTACCGCTACCGCTGGACGGGCAGGGGTGCGGCCCCTGGCGACGGTGACGGCGGACGGCGGTGGAACGCGTTCGGTGGGCGTGCCTTCGTCACCCCCTCCACCCGCTTCGTGCTGCGCGAGCAGGCCCGCAGGCTCGCCGAGCACGCCCCGCCGCAGCTCGCCCGTCAACTGCGCGCCATGCGCGAGGAACTGGAGGGCGTCGACGTGCTCTCCCAGACCCTCGACGGCTTCCACGACTGGCTCATCCAGCAGGACGGCGCAGCCCAGGCCGTTACCGACCACTCGATCCTGGCCCTGGCCGGCGAGACCAACCACGTCCCCGACGGCGCGGAAGGCCACGGCGCGCAACGCTTCCAGCCCGTGCGAGCCGGCCAGTTCCACTTCGTCGAGCTGGTCGTCATCGACCGCTTCGGACGCGTGTGCTCGCTGGTGCAGCCGGTCGACACCCAACCCGTCCAGTTCCCCCTGATCCGCGCGGACAGCGTCGTACCCGACCGCGACCTGTTCCCGAACCCGCCCGGCCCGCAGCGCTTCGTCCAGCTACCGCCCCGGCTCGTCCAACCGGCCCGGGTACGCCTGGACGCCGTGCCACTGCGCGCCGACCAGCCACCCGCCGAGGCGGCCGAAACCGTCGACACCACACAACTCCCGGGCGCCGACGCGCCCGTGGCCGGATGGCTGCTGGTCAACCACCTCGACCGGACACTGCTGGTCTACGGCCCCGACGGAGAACCCCTCGGCGAACTGCGCGTGGTCCGCGACGTCCGGAACACCCGCACGACAGCCTGGAACACGCTCCCGCACGCCCCCTACCGCCACCCGGAGGACGACGACTTCGCCGCCGCCTACCCGCATGTCTCAGCCTTCGCCCGCGGCCTGCTCGGCCACGAGCCGGAAGCCTTCGAGGCGCTGGCCAGGACGATCGACACCGCGCTCGACCACATCCTCGAACCCTCACCCGACGAGGACCGCTCCCCGGCACGGCTGATCGGCCGCCCCATCGCCCTCATCCGCACCCGCCTCAACCTGGACCTGATGGGCGAGCCGCTGACCGACCCCAGCTGGAAGCGCGCGCTCGTCCCGCCGGACGAGGACTACCCCGACCCGAGTGACTACCCCGACCACCGGAACTACCCCGACTACCGCTGGACCGTGCGCCTCGGCGACCCCGACCGGCTGTCCGACGGCCTCATCGGCTACTTCGCCGCCGACGACCACGACCGGCGCACCCGCTACCACCGCTTCCACGCCGTCGACCCGGACGGCCCGTCGAACGACTACGTGACGGCCATCGACACCGGCGCCCACCTCACCCTTCCCGCCCGGCCCGCCGACCGCCCCGCCACCCACCACCTCACCCTGCTCGCCTGCCCGCACACCGCCGTCCATGCCACCACCGACATCCTCCCCGTCGCCGACGTCACCGTGGACGCGGACACCACCCACCGGGCCCTGGCCCGCATCCGCGCCTCCTTCCGCCTCAACCCCCTGCTCGCCCCCGACCGGTTCGGCCCCCCGGTGGCGGCCGCCTCCCTCAAAGCCCGGCCCGGCCACCCCGTCTCGGCGATGACGGACGGCGACCCGACCACCTCCCACGAGAGCAGCGAACCGCCGGCGGCAGGTGACTGGGTCCGGCTCGACCTGCACACCGAACGGCGAGTGGAAGCCGTCGACATCCTCCTCGGCCGCCCGGACGGCAGCGGCACCCCGACAGCCACCGAGCTGGAGGCCTCCACCGACGGCGAGCAGTGGACCGTCCTGCGCGGCCACACCCGGGTGACCGAGATCCACCACACTCCCGAACCACCGCTCACCGCGCGCTTCCTGCGGCTGCGACACACCAGCTCCGCCGCCGAACCCTGCGCCGTCCGCGAGTTCGGCGTGCAAGCCGAACCGCCGGACAAATCCCTCGTCATGCCCCGCCCCGCAGCCTGGCACGGCGACTGGACCTGGGCCGAACCGATCCCCGTGGACGGCACCGCGACCGGCCTGCCGCTGCCCGACTGGGACGAGCACCTCATTGACAACGCCGACCAGCTCTCCCACCCCGACGCACCCCTTCCCGTCGCCCGCTCCGGCTACCTCCAACTCCAGCCGCCGGCCCCGGGACGGACCCGCTCCACCCCGGCCCCCGCCCCTGCCCCGGCCCTCGCCCCTGCCCAGGCCCCGGAAGGAACCGCGTCGTGACCAGCCCCAACCCGGCCCTCCTCCTCCCGTACCGCCTGGAGCACACCCCGGCGACGGCCACACAGCCCGGAGAGGCGGCCCTCGACCGCGTCCGCCTCACCATCGGCGACGACCCGGACGGCCGCAGTGCCTGGCCGGTGCGGTGCGCGCGGATCTCCGTCGGCCTCCCGCTCGCCGAGCACGCATCCGTGCCGTCCGGAGAACCCGTCATCCTGCGCACCCGACTGGAACTCGAACGCGGCACCGGCCACGGCCGGCAGTGGTTGGTCGAGACCACCACCACCGACCCGGCCGTCACCACCCTCACGCTGATCCCCGCCGAACCTGCCCGTTTCGACGGAACCTGGGCCCTCACCCTCACCCTCGACATCAGCACCCCGCTCGGCACCCGGTGCCGCATCACCGAGGACACCGCGCTCGGCGACAGCAGCCCGCAGCGCCGCGCCGGCACCGCCGCCTTCACCGGCGCACCCCTGCCCAACTGACCCCCTGCACAGAGGAGTTCCACAGCCGTGACCACCGCTGACCTCCCCATGCTGCTCCCGCCCGCCATGGTTCCGGAGCCCGGCACGCTGAATGTCTCGACCTTCGCGAAACCGGAGTACGCCAAACTGACCTTCACCTACGGCAAGGTGAAGTCCGGCGGTAACTGGCCCGTGCACTGCAAGTGGTTCAAGGTCCGCATCCCGACCGGCCGCCAGGCATCCGCCCTGACCAGCGAACCGTCCCTGATCCGCCACGAGTTGACCGTGCCGGAGGGCAAACGGCAGTGGACCGTCGAGCGCGACACCCGTGACCCCAACCAGGTCGTCTTCACCTGCTCACCGCCGCCGGGCGAGCCCGCCGCGTTCGACGGAACCTGGAGCGTCGAGCTGGAGTTGTGGGGCATCGAGGTCAACGGCGGCGTCGGCCCGGTCGCGATCGTCTGGGAGGAGTCCACCTCGGCCGCCGGGGCAACCGGCCGATTCGAGGACCGCACCGGCCGGGGCGAGGTCAGCAAGCGAGACGACTCGTTCTACCTGCACAGCTTCCGCCCGGCCTCCGTGGCCATCGGCCGCAACACCAAGGCCACCCTCCACTGGGAAGGCACCCCCCACGCGACGTACACCATGTACTACCGCAAGCCGGACGGCACCCAGGGATCGTCCACGGCCGCCGGCGGCAGCTGGACCTCCCCGGTGGAGCTGGTCGACGACTCGACCTTCACCCTCGAAGCGAAAATGGAGAACGAAGTTCGCTATCTCACCACCTACATCAAGGTCAACGACCCCGACATCGCCGTCACCACGGTGACTGCCGCCGGCGACAGTGTGTTCAACGGGCATGTCACCCAGGCGGCCGGCAAGGTCCTCCGCGTCGGGGAAATCCGTGGTCCCCACAGCGCCACAGCGCCCAACGAGAGGCCCCTGACCATCGCAGGCGGTGCCTTGACCATCTCGAACAGCAGCACCGAATTCAGCAACGCCATCATCGCGAAGGCCATCAAGTCGCCCGAAAACGCTGCGCTCACTATCGAGAACATGCCGAGTGCCGTGAACATCGCCAAAAAGGTGAAGGTCACTTTCGCCGACGGCGTTCTCTCGGTCACCGGCGATGGGACCTACAGCGGCGCCATCAGTACCATCAGCATCGCGGCCAGCCAGATCAACGGACGCGGGGCCGGCGCGCTCGGCCTCAACGGCAGTGTCACGGTCAACGGCACCCTCGCTGCTACCGGTGACGTCACCGCCGGCGGCAATGTCACTCTTGACCCTGGGGCGACCGGGTATCTCTGGCTCAAGACGGGCCGCTTCGACACCGCGGCGCAGGCCACCGTGAACCTCCACGGTGGCCTCAACGCCAACGGTGGCCTGAACATGGGCGCAGGCAAGAACATCACCGTCCCCCAGGGCGGTGGCTCGCTTGTGGTGGCCGACGCGTTCGTCGCGAAATCCCATCATCCGGGCTACACGTATCCCAAGGTGGAGGTGGGGCCGACGGGCGTTGCCACCTCCTTCACCCACAAGGGGAGGCGCGTCCTGCGTACCGGTGACCTGGTCTACCTCAAGTCTCACTGGCAGAACAGCTATCTCAAGGCCGACCCCAACGACAAGGAACAGAAGGTCACCCGGACACCGTCCCCCGACATGAGCAACGGTCGCTTCATGTGGTATTTGGACATCTCCGGATATTCGCCTGCCGCCGTGGTCGACGAGGAGGCCGAGGACGCCGAGGACGCCGAGGCCCTGGAATAGCAGGGGCGTGGCAAAGTCCCGGTGACCACGTGATCCTGGAGCCGATCGCCCGGCTCCCGGCGGACTCAGCGCCCTCGGCGGACCCAGTTCCTCAGGTGCGGTGCCTCCGCGCCGACGGTGGTCGATCTGCCGTGGCCGGGGTGCACCACGGTCTCCGGTGGCAGAACCAGGAGTTCGGTTCGGATGGAGCGGATGATGGTGGGGAAGTCGGAGTAGGAGCGCCCGGTTGCGCCGGGGCCGCCCGCGAACAGGGTGTCGCCGGTGAACACCGAGCCCAGCGCAGGGGCGTAGAGCGAGATCGCGCCCGGGCTGTGGCCGGGTGTGTGCAAGACGGTCAGTTCGGTGTCGGCGGCGGCGATCCTACGTCGGTCGGTGAGGTAGCCGTCCGGGTCCCGGTCGGGATGGATGTGCTTCCACAACAGTCGGTCATCGAGGTGGATCAAGATCGGTGCACCCGTCGCGTCGGCCACCGCGGGGGCGGCGTTGATGTGGTCGTTGTGGCCGTGGGTGCAGACGATCGCTGTCACCCGTCGGTCGCCGACAGCGGTGGCGATGGCATCGACGTCGTGCGCCGCGTCGATGACGACGACCTCGCTGTCGTCGCCGACGATCCAGACGTTGTTGTCCACCTCCCACGTCTCGCCGTCCAGGTGGAAGGTGCCGGAGGTGACGGTGCGCTCGATTCGGGTCAGGGTCACAGCACGACCACCGAACGCAGAACGTCCCCCTTGTGCATGCGGGCGAAGGCGTCCTCGACCCCGTCCAGTTCGACGGTCTCACTGACGAAGGCGTCCAGGTCCAGACGGCCCTGCAGGTAGAGGTCGACGAGCACGGGGAAGTCGCGGGAGGGGAGGCAGTCACCGTACCAACTGGACTTCAGCGCACCGCCTCGGCCGAACACGTCCGACAACGGCAACTGCAACTGCATCTCGGGAGTGGGGACGCCGACCAGGACGACCGTGCCCGCCAGGTCGCGGGCGTAGAACGCCTGCTGGAACGTCTCCGTGCGACCGACCGCGTCGATGACCACGTCGGCGCCGAACCCTCCGGTCAGACCTCGTACGGCGGCGACAGCGTCGGTCCGGCTGGAGTCGACGGTGTCGGTGGCTCCCAGGGACAGCGCGGTGTCCAGCTTTCGGTTGTCGAGGTCGACGGCAATGATCTTCGCTGCGCCGGCGAGTCGTGCGCCGACCACGGCAGCGCTTCCCACGCCGCCGCACCCGATGACGGCGACCGAGTCGCCGCGGCCGATGTTGCCGGTGTTGAGAGCAGCTCCCAGCCCGGCCATGATCCCGCAGCCGAGCAGGCCCGCGGCGGCGGGCGCCGCCGCGGCGCTGACCCTGGTGCACTGTCCTGCCGCGACCAGGGTCTTCTCGGCGAAGGCGCCGATCCCCAGGGCGGGCGTCAGCTCGGTGCCGTCGAGCAGGGTCATCTTCTGCGTGGCGTTGTGCGTCTCGAAGCAGTACCAGGGCCGACCGCGCCGACAGGCCCGGCAACGGCCACAGACCGCGCGCCAGTTGAGGATGACGAAGTCGCCCGGGACGAGGTCCGTCACGCCCGCGCCGACCGACTCCACCACACCCGCGGCCTCGTGGCCGAGCAGGAACGGAAAGTCGTCGTTGATGCCGCCTTCTCGGTAGTGCAGGTCAGTGTGGCAAACCCCGCACGCCTGCACCTGCACCACCGCCTCGCCGGGACCCGGATCGGGCACCACGATGGTCTCGATCCGGACCGGCTCGCCTTTCGTCCGAGCCACGACACCTCGTACGTGCTGGGGCATTGTGTTGCTCCTCTTGTTTCGTTCGATCGATGGGTTTGCTTGCAGCCGGTCACTGCGGCGCGCGGACGAGAACCGGGCAGGAAGGATCCGGGCGCGCAGATCTCGCGCCGGCGGGCCCGGCCGGCTGAGACCAGGACGAGAGCGGTGACCGCGGGGCCGGGCTTGTCGTGGTCGACAGGCGCCGAATCACCCCCGCCCGCTGCCGCCGCTCCGAGCGAGCACGGACCATGCCGAGCGGGACGTATGCGCCCGCGAACGGCGTCTAGAGGTCGAGTGCCAGGTTCTCATCCCGGCCTCGGGAGACGCAGACGAGCATGACGTCTCCGCGCTTCTTCTCGTCATCGGTCAACAGGTGATCACGATGATCCACCGCACCGGCGAGGACCCGCGTCTCGCACGACCCGCAGACGCCCTCCCGGCAGGTGGACGGGACGATGATCCCGGCGCCTTCCAGAGCGTGCAGGACGGTCCTGTCCTTCGGTACGAGGATCTCCTTGCGCGTGCGGGCGAGCCAGACGCGGCACTCGCGCTCGTTCCCCACAGCGGCGACAGGCTCGGCAGGGGGTGCGAACCTCTCCACGCGCAGGGTGACGGCCGGCTTGTCCGTGGCCGCCGTGGCGAGGTCGTGGAGCATGCCCTCCGGGCCGCAGGCGTAGACCTGGGTGCCGTCAGGGACGGAGCGCAGGATCGCCGTCAGGTCGGGCCGCCCCCGGTCGGCGGTGGTCCAGACCTCTACTGCCGGAGCGAATGCCTCCACTTCGTCGAGGAAGGTCATGGCGTCTCGGTCACGACCGACGTACAGCAGGCGCCATCGCGCACCGGAACCGGCCAGGGAGCGTGCCATGGGCAGCAGCGGGGTGATCCCGATGCCGCCGGCGACGAGGAGGTACGCGGGGGCGGGGGCGAGCCGGAAGGTGTTGCGGGGAAGGACTGCTTCGAGCACATCGCCGACTTCCAGGGCGTCGACGAGGAAGGCCGATCCGCCGCGGGAGTCCGGGGTGCGGCGCACGGCCACGCGCCAGGAGTACCGGTCTGCGGGGTCGCCGCACAAGGAGTAGGAGCGCCGGAATCGCTGGTCGGAGCGGGCGATGGTGAGATCGACGTGCGCCCCCGGAGTCCAGGGCGGCAGTTGGTCTCCTCGCTCGTGCCGGAGGGTGATGACGGCGACGTCACCGACCGGCCGGTGCAGGTCGGCGACCTGGAGCGTGATCACCGGGGCCGCCGCCCGGGCTGCCGTCCGTGCTGCGGTCTGGGCTGCCGCCCGTGCCGCCGCCTGGGCTGTGGCCCGGGTGGCGGCCTGCACCGCCGCCCGGGCTGCCGCGACGTCCCCGGCCGGCGTGGTCGCTCCCGCGCCCCCCAGGTCGACCTTCAGGCTGGTCGGACCGCGGAACTCCCAGCCTCGTACCACTGGCTCCTCGGCCAGTCGCATGGACGGGTAGGCCGTCAGCAATTCCTCCAGCGCGATGCGCACCTGGGTGCGGGCCAGTGTGGCGCCCACGCAGGAGTGGACCCCGGCACTGAAGGCCAGATGCTGGTTGTGCTCACGCCAGAGATGGAACTCGTCGGGAGACTCCCAGTGCCGCGGGTCCCGGTTGGCGGATGCCAGGACTGCGAGCACGATCGCGCCTTCGTCCAGGGGCACGCCCGAGACGATGGCCGGGGCGGTCACCCGCCGGGTGACGGTTCCGACCGGGGACCCGAACCGCAGCGCCTCCTCGACGAGGCGCACGATCGCGGACTTGTCGCGGTCGATCTCCCGGCGGACCGCCTGGTTTGCCAGGTAGGCCGTGAGCGCATGCCCGAAGAGGTCACGGGGCTCCTGCATACCGCCGATGAGCAGCAGCTTGGTAGTCGCCGCGATCTCGTCGAACGTGGCACCGCTCGCGGCGAGGCCGGCCAGCAGCGTTCCGGGTTCAGGCCCTCGTCGTAGCCGGTGGCGCACCATGTCGTCCACGGCGGCACCGGCCTCGTCCGCCTGTCGCTGCTTGCCCGGGTCACGCTCGTAGTTGGCGGCGCCCGCGGCGATCCCCTCGACCCACCAGGTGAATACCGCGGCGGGCATGTCGGGCAGCCCGGTGACGTGCAGCAGGGTGCGGATCGCCAGCGACTGGGCGAACCCGTTCACGAGGTCCACCTCGCTGTGTGGGCGAAGCTCATCGAGAAGGCTGCGGACGTTCCTGCGGACCGCGCGCTCCACGGTCCGTTGAACGACCGATGGGCGCAGCCCCTCTGTCAGGGGTGCCCGCAGCCGGTCGTGGTAGGCGCCGTCGCTGTGCAGCAGGTTCGGACCGATACTCCGCGACAGAGGTGAGTCGTGCACTGCCGCGCTGAAGGACTGCGCGTCGCGGGAAATGCGATGCACGTCCTCCCATCTCGTCACCAGGAACGCGTGTGCGGCGGGAACCCAGGAGACAGGTTCGATGTCCCGGAGACGCTCGTAGACGGGGAAGGGGTCACTGTCGAGTTCACTGATCGAAATGGTCGCACCGAGCGAGCCGGGCGTCGGCGGCCCGGGCGCCGGCGGCTCGGGGCTGGAAGTCGTTGTGCTCATGGGATCAGCGTGAGCGGCCGGACGGGGAAAGGCAGCAGGCCGCGGCGTTCCCCGAGCGGCTCTCCGGAAATGGGGATTCTTCCTGCGCGGTTGTTCTGCCGGGGCCGGTCTGCCTGTACATCTGCCCAGTGCCCTGGTTCGTCGGTACGGCCCGTGCCGGGCAGAAGCGGCCTGTCAGCTCTGCGGGACGCTCCTGCCGTCGCGATATGCCGGGGCCCTGCCGCCGCCCTGGGCGTGCCTCGCCAGCAGCGGCAGCGTGCGCGGCTCCACCACCGTGGAGAGGACCATGACGCTGGTGGAGCGGGCGATGTGCGGCGAGCCGGTCACCTCCAGGAGAGCCTGCTGCAGTTCTTCCTGGTTCCGAGCGGCCATGCGGCAGAGCACATCGCCGGTTCCGGTGGTCGCGTACGCGTCGAGCACGGCCGGATGGCGTTCGAGTACCGCGCGGACCTCGTGCAGCGCGCCCTGGGCGATCTCGAGCGTCACGAAGGCCTGGACGGCGTAGCCCGCGGAACCCAGGTCGATGTCGGGCCCGTATCCGGTGATCACGCCGGAGGATTCCAGCTTCTCCACCCGGGACTGCACCGTCGCTCGCGCTACGCCGGTGAGCCTGGACAGCTCCAGGTATCCCACGCGGGGGTGGTGCTTGAGGGCGTTCAGCAGGGCGACGTCCAGTCCGTCGAGGCCGCGCATGGGCAGATTCCTTCCGCCAGTGGCAGGTCAGGTGCCAGAAGTAGGCGCAGCGTATAGCAGAAGCGCATCTCTCCCAGGCTTACTTCGCAGATCTACCGGCGCATGCAGCGTGTGTTGCGCAGTTGCGGGGCCGCCTGTTCATACTCCCGCTGCCAGCCACTGTCGCCCAGCGACATCCAGCCAGTGGAGTAAGCCATGAGCCTCGCGCACATCCTCACCGACCAGGAGCGACTGGCCGGCCTCGGCCTCGACCAGCTGGAGCAGCTGGTCGGACTGGTCACCTACGACGCCACCACGGATCCCTTTCCGGTGGCCGGATGGGACGCGGTCGAGTGGGTCGTCGGCAACGCCAAGCAGACGGCGCACTTCTTCCAGTCCGCCCTGGGAATGGAGCTTGTGGCCTACTCCGGACCCGAGCACGGCAATCGTGATCACCACGCCTACGTCCTCGCCAGCGGAGCGGTCCGCTTCGTGGTCAAGGGCGGTGTGCACCCGGACAGCGGACTGCACGAGCACCATCGCCGGCACGGTGACGGTGTCATCGACATCGCTCTGCAGGTGCCGGACGTGGATCGCTGCATCGAGCACGCACGAAGCCAGGGTGCGACGGTGCTGGAGGAACCGCATGACGTCGCGGACGAGCACGGGGTGCTTCGCGTCGCGGTCATCGCCGCCTACGGCGAGACCCGGCACAGCCTGGTGGACCGCTCGCGCTACGAAGGCGTCTACCGGCCCGGGTACGTCGGCCTGACCTCGTCCTACGTCAAGCGTCCGGGCGCGCCGAAGCGCCTGTTCCAGGCCCTGGACCACATCGTGGGCAACGTGGAACTCGGCCGCATGGATGAATGGGTGGACTTCTACAACCGCGTCATGGGCTTCACGAACATGGCGGAGTTCATCGGCGACGACATCGCGACCGACTACTCGGCTCTCATGTCGAAGGTGGTGGCCAACGGCAACCACCGAGTGAAGTTCCCGCTCAACGAGCCGGCCGTCGCCAAGAGGAAGTCACAGATCGACGAGTACCTGGAGTTCTACCAGGGACCGGGGGCGCAGCACCTGGCCCTGGCGACGAACGACATCCTCCGCACCGTGGACTGCCTCCGGCAGGAGGGCGTCGAGTTCCTCGCCACCCCGGACTCCTACTACGAGGACCCGGAACTGCGGGCCCGCATCGGTGAGGTCCGCGCCCCCATCGAGGAACTGCACAAGCGAGGCATCCTGGTCGACCGTGACGAGGACGGCTACCTCCTGCAGATCTTCACCAAGCCGATCGGGGACCGTCCCACCGTCTTCTTCGAGTTCATCGAGCGCCACGGCTCCCTCGGCTTCGGAAAGGGCAACTTCAAGGCGCTCTTCGAGGCGCTGGAGCGCGAGCAGGAGCGGCGGGGCAACCTCTAGCCGCCGGCCGCGCGCGGCCACCTTCACCAAGGATCCAGGAGCGACAGATGGCTCGTTACCTCAGCGTTGGGCTCGTCCCGCCCAAACGTCACACCCAGCACCGCACTCCCACCGGCGGGCTGTACTACGAGGAACTGATGGGTGAGGAGGGGTTCTCCTCCGACTCCTCCCTGCTCTACCACGCCGGTGTTCCGTCGGCAGTCGTGGACGCACGGCGCTGGGACTTCCTGGACCAGGGCACGGTGGCGAACCACCCCCTGAAGCCCCGACACCTCAGGCTCCACGACCTGTTCCCCGGCCGGAGCTGGACGACCGCCGATGCGGTGACCGGGCGGCGTCTGGTGTTGGGAAACGCCGACGTGCGGCTCTGCTACGCCGCGGTCGGCCGGCCCTCACCGCTGTACCGGAATGCCACCGGCGACGAGTGCGTCCACGTCGAGTCCGGATCAGGGGTGCTTGAGACGGTCCTCGGCAGTCTGGCGGTGGGTCAGGGCGACTATGTGATCGTCCCCCGGGCCGTAACCCACCGGTGGGTACCGAACCGTGGAGTACCGCTGCGGCTGTACTTCATCGAGGCGAACGGTCACATCGGCCCGCCCCGGCGCTTCCTGTCGCGCTACGGGCAGTTCCTGGAGCACGCCCCCTACTGCGAGCGCGACCTGCGCCTGCCGACGGTACCTCGCGTGGCGGACGAGCAGGACGTCGAGGTCTACATCAAGCACCGCGGCCACGGCGCCGGCGGGCTCGCGGGTACGGTCCACGTCCTGGCACGGCATCCCTTCGACGTGGTGGGGTGGGACGGGTGCCTGTATCCGTACGCGTTCAACATCTCCGACTACGAGCCGATCACCGGGCGTGTCCACCAGCCGCCCCCGGTACACCAGGTCTTCGAGGGCGACAATTTCGCCGTCTGCAATTTCGTGCCCCGCAAGGTGGACTACCACCCCTTGGCCGTGCCGGTCCCGTACTACCACTCCAACGTGGACTCCGACGAGGTCATGTTCTACGTCGGCGGTGACTACAAGGCACGCAACGGCTCCGGCATCGGTCAGGGCTCGCTCTCCCTGCACCCCGGCGGTCATGCGCACGGGCCGCAGCCTGGCGCCGTCGAGCGCAGTCTGGGGGCGGAGTTCTTCGATGAGCTGGCGGTGATGGTCGACACCTTCCGGCCGCTGGAACTCGGTGAGGGCGGCCGTGCGGTCGACGACGGGGTGTACGCCTGGTCGTGGGCCGGCCGGGGGAGCACATCATGACCGCGCTGCCGCCACCCGCAGGCGCCGGCGGTCCGGACACGCGTCGGGCGGTGGCCGCACCGCTGCGCCGAGAGAACGACGACACCGTGAAGGGCATGGGTAGTGGACAAGGTTGCTTCCTCCGTATTCTCAGCAGTTGCCGACATCGGCGACGGGGCTCGCCTGGCGGTCGGCGGATTCGGGCTCTGCGGCATCCCCAGTGTGCTGATCGCCGGCCTGCACCAGGCGGGCGTGAGCGATCTGGAGATCATCTCCAACAACTGCGGCGTGGACGACTGGGGTCTGGGAATCCTGCTGCACGAGAGGCGGATCCGCCGGGTCATCTCCTCGTACGTGGGTGAGAACAAGGAGTTCGCGCGGCAGTACCTGGCGGGCGAACTGGAGGTCGAGCTCACACCACAGGGCACGCTCGCCGAACGACTACGGGCCGGCGGTGTCGGTATCCCGGGCTTCTACACCCTCACCGGCACCGGCACCCAGGTCGCCGAAGGCGGCCTGCCGTGGCGCTACCACCCCGACGGCAGCGTCGCGGTGGCCTCGGCGCCCAAGAGGACCAGAGACTTCCACCTCGACGGGGTCACCCGCACCTACATCCTGGAGGAGGCGATCACCGCCGACTACGGCCTGGTCCGGGCCTGGAAGGGCGACCGGCACGGCAACCTGGTCTTCCGCCGGAGCTCACGGAACTTCAACCCGCTGTGCGCCATGGCCGGGCGGATCACGATCGCCGAGGTCGAGCACCTGGTCGAGCCTGGCGAGCTCGACCCGGACGCGATCCACCTGCCCGGGATCTACGTCCACCGCGTGCTGCCCCTGACGCCGGGCCAGGCATCGTCGAAGAGGATCGAACGCCGCACCACGCGACCTGCCGCGGTCCACGCCGACGGTCGGGAGGCATCGGCGACCACCGAGACCGGAAGGCCGAAACCATGTCCATGACCCGCGATCAGATGGCCGCGCGCGCAGCCGCGGAACTGCGCGACGGCGACTACGTCAACCTCGGCATCGGACTGCCCACCCTGGTGCCGAACCACGTCCCCGACAACGTGGAGATGGTGCTGCAGTCCGAGAACGGCATCCTGGGCATCGGGGCCTATCCCGCTGCGGGAGACGAGGACCCGGACCTCATCAACGCCGGCAAGGAAACCGTGACCGTGCGCAAGGGCGCCTCCTTCTTCGACTCCGCGATGTCCTTCGGAATGATCCGCGGAGGGAAGATCGACACGGCGATTCTCGGCGCGATGCAGGTATCCGCCGATGGTGACATCGCCAACTGGACGATCCCCGGGTCGATGATCAAGGGGATGGGCGGGGCGATGGACCTCGTCCATGGAGCGAAGAGGGTCATCGTGCTCATGGAGCACACCACCAGGGACGGCGCCTGCAAGATCCTGCGGGAGTGCTCCCTGCCCTACACCGGACGCCGAGTGGTCCAACGGATCATCACCGACCTCGCTGTTCTCGACATCACCCCGTCCGGCCTGGTCCTGCGCGAACTCGCACCGGACGTGACGCTGGAACAGGTGCGCGCCCGGACGGAACCCGACTTCGCCGTCGACCTGCGCTGACAGTCGCCCCGCCCTCGCCACCCTGTCCCGGCAACGAAACCCCCTCCGAGGAACCCCATGAAGAACCTCCTTGCCCAGTTCGAGCAGAAAGCCCCGGAAATCGTCTTCGAGTGGAACGACACGGAGACATCCGCCAGGGGCTGGGTAGTGATCAACTCTCTGCGGGGAGGCGCCGCAGGCGGCGGAACCCGTATGCGGCAGGGACTCGACCGCAACGAGGTCGAGTCCCTGGCGAAGACCATGGAGATCAAGTTCACGGTGTCCGGCCCGCTCATCGGAGGGGCGAAGTCCGGAATCGACTTCGACCCCCAGGACCCCCGGAAGCACGAGGTGCTGCGCCGCTGGTACAAGGCCGTCGCACCGTTGCTGAAGTCCTACTACGGCACCGGTGGTGACCTCAACGTCGACGACAGACACGAGGTCGCGCCCATCACCGAGAGCCATGGCGTGTGGCATCCGCAGGAAGGCGTGGTCAACGGCCACTACGGGGACGCCGGCGGCATGCGCCTCGTTCAGCGTGTCGGACAGCTCCGGCAGGGAGTGTCCAAGATCGTGGAGGATCCTCGCTTCACTCCCGACCCCCACGGCAGGCACACGGTCGGCGACCTCGTCACAGGATGGGGTGTCGCGGAATCGGTGCGGCACTACTACGCCATCTACGGCGGTGACTTGGCCGGCAAGCGTGTCATCGTCCAGGGATGGGGCAACGTCGGGGCTGCGGCCGCCTATTACGCGGCACGGTCCGGCGCCCGCGTGGTCGGTGTGATCGACCGCAGCGGCGGACTCGTCAACCCTGCCGGATACAGCGCGGACGAGGTACGCTCCCTGTTCCTCGGCAAGCAGGGCAACACGCTGCAAGCCGATGCCCTCGTCCCCTTCGATCGGATCAACGACACCGTGTGGGACGTCGGCGTGGAGGTCTTCCTCCCCTGCGCGGCGTCACGTCTGGTCACACGCGAACAGGTCGACCGTCTGACGGCGAACGGCCTCGAAGTCATCGCCAGCGGTGCCAACGTGCCGTTCGCCGATCCCGAGATCTTCTACGGACCCGTCTACGAACACGCGGACAACGGCGTTGCTGTCGTCCCGGACTTCGTCGCCAACTGTGGCATGGCACGTACCTTCGCCCTCCTGATGCAGGGCGACGTGGAGGTCTCCGACGAATCGATGTTCGTGGACGTCTCGTCAACGATCGAGCACGCACTGAAGCTGTGCCATGCGCGTTCACCGGCCCCCGTGCGAGTGGCGAGCACCGCTTTCGCGATCGCCCTCGACCAACTCCTCTGACGCCCGGTCCGGCAGTCCGCCTCGCCCCCGGCACAGAGCGTCGTACGCCGGCTCCTGAGGGCGGCGCCCGTGGCACCTACCCGGCAGGGGACCGCCCGTGGCGTCGCCCTCACGGGCGCCGTTCGCAGGGTTCCCCTGCCACTGTCCCCTGCCGCTCCATCCTGCGCCTCGGCTCGCCCTGAAGGGACGAATGCGCGGCCGCTGCGGTCCGCTCCGGTTCGATGGGGAAAGCGTTGCGGCCGACGCGTGCCGCGCGGCGGCCACGGCCCTCCGCCACCGAGCAGGGAGCCGCGTTGGGTACCACACAGATCATGCGTGGCCGTACGGTGCTCCGCGGTGCGGCCGTCCGGGCCGCGGTCCTCCTGCTCCTGGCCGGGTTCTGTCCGGCGCCCGCCGCCGCGGCGGCATCGGGCAGCAGGGGCCTGTCGGCGGTCATCCGCTACACGGAGTACGGCATCCCGCACATCGTGGCCCGCGACTACGCCGGGCTGGGCTTCGGCAGCGGCTGGGCACAGGCCCGGGACAACGTCTGTGCCCTGGCCGAGGCCTTCCTCACCGTGCGCGGCGAGCGCTCCCGCTGGTTCGGGCCGGACCCCGCTCCCGACCCGCAGGGCTCGTTCGCCACCAGCAACCTCGCCAGCGACCTGTACTACCGCGGAGTGCGCGACGCCGGGACCGTCGAGCACCTCCGCGCGACCCCCGCTCCCGCCGGCCCCAGCCTCGCGGTCACCGAACTGGGCCGCGGCTGGGCCGCGGGATACAACGCCTGGCTGCGCCGCAACCCGGTCACCGACCCGGCCTGTGCCGGCGCCGGATGGGTCGGGCCGGTCAGCGCCGTCGACGTCTCCGCGCTCGACTACTCCCTCGCGGTCCTTCTCGGTGAGGGCCGCGCCATCGACGGCATCACTGCTGCCGAGCCTCCGGCCCCCGTCACCACCCCCGCCGTCCACGGGGACGAACCGGCCCGCGTCCCCGCACCCGGGGTGCCCGCCACCGGGAAGGCGAGCCACGGGCCTCCCGTCGCCCGTTCGGCGCACCCCGGCTCCAACGCCGTGGCCTTCCACGGTTCGACCACCGCGAACGGCCACGGGCTGCTGCTCGGCAACCCGCACTTCCCCTGGCACGGCACGCACCGCTTCTGGCAGTCGCAGCAGACCATCCCCGGCGAACTGAACGTCATGGGCGCCTCCCTGCTCGGTACCCCGACCGTGGCGATCGGCCACAACGCCGACACCGCCTGGAGCCACACCGTCGCCACGGGCGTCCCGATGAACCTCTACGAGCTGACCCTGGACCCCGCCGACCCCACCACCTACCTCGTGGACGGCCGCCCCGAACGAATGACCCGGCGCACCGTCACCGTCCCGGTCAAGGACGGTACGCCCGTCACCCGTGACCAGTGGTGGACCCGCTACGGGCCCGTCCTGACCGCCCTCGACACCACCGGCCCGCTGCCCTGGACCAGCACCACCGCCTACGCCCTCACCGACCCCAACGCCGCCAACCTCCGCGGCTCCGACACCGCCCTCGCCCTCGCCCGTGCCCACGGCACCGACGAGGTCCTGAGCGCACTTAACCGCACCCAGGGCCTTCCCTGGGCCAACACCGTCGCCGCCGACGCGGCCGGACACACCCTCTTCACCCAGTCCCAGGTCCTCCCGCGCATCACCGACGACCTCGCACGGCGCTGCTCCACCCCGCTGGGCACGGCCACCTACCCCGCCACGGGACTCGCCGTCCTCGACGGCTCACGTTCGCACTGCGCCCCCGGCACGGACCCGCAGGCCCTCCAACCCGGAATCTTCGGCCCCGACGCGATGCCCACACTCCAGGACACCTCCTACGTCGAGAACTCCAACGACAGCGCCTGGCTCACCAACGCCGACCACCCGCTCACCGGGTACGAGCGGGTCTTCGGGACCATCGGCACACCCCTGTCACTGCGCACCCGCGGCGCGCTCCAGGACGTCTCCGCCCTGGCCGACCGGGGCGACCTGAGCGTCCGGGATCTCCAGCACCACCAGTTCGCCGACCGCTCAACCGCCGGAGACCTCGCCTCCACAGGGCTCGCGGCGTCCTGCCCCGCACCGGCGCAGGACCCACGCGAAGCGGTCGACGCGGGCGGCGGCACGGCCGACGGCATCGCCGGGGCCTGCCGCGTCCTGGCACGGTGGGACCGGACCATGAACACCGACAGCCGCGGCGCACTCCTCTTCGACCGCTTCTGGCGCCGCCTCACCGCCGACACCCCGCCGCAGGACCTCTGGAAGGTCCCCTTCTCGCCCGCCGACCCGCTCCGGACCCCGCACACGCTGAACGCCGCGTCGCGGGCCGTCCCCCGAGCACTGGAGGGCGCAGTCGCCGAACTGCGCGCCGCCGGAATCCCACTGGACGCCCCGTGGGGCGACACGCAGTTCGTCGTCCGCGCCGGCAACCGGATCCCGGTCCCCGGCGGCTCGGCGGAGCTGGGCGTCTGGAACGTCATCGATGCGCTGTGGGACCCCGCGGGCGGTGGCTACCGCGACGTCGAATCCGGCACCAGCTACCTCCAGGCCGTCGGCTGGAACGGTTCAGGCTGCCCCGAAGCGCAGACCCTCCTCGCCTACGCCCAGTCCTCCGACCCCACATCCCCCCACCACGCCGACCAGACCGCGCTCTTCTCCACCGGCCAGTGGGTCACCTCCCGCTTCTGCGAGAAGGACATCCTGCACTCACCCGACCTACAGGTCGTCACCGTCTCCGAACGGCCCTTCCCCGGCTACGACCCACAGCAGACTCTCGAACAGGGCAGCGGCGTCGGGCTGCGGAAGGGGTGAACACACCCGCACGCAGCCTTCGTGGGCGGGAAACCCTGCCACCCTGTGCGACCTGCACGTGTTCGTGGTGAGCCTGCCGAATCCGGGTTTCGGCGGACGTGGAGGGTCTCTCACGGCTCGTGAGAGGCCCTCCACGTCCTCGCGGTTCAGGTGGGTGTGGATCTGTCGGTGGCCACGTCGGTCACGTTTGTGAGGTCCTCCTTGCGTTCCTCGTATTTGAACGTCCCCTCCTCGATGGCGCCGAGGAAGACCATCCGGCCTGCGCACCCTCGCGGGCGCCGGCGGCTATTGCCGCGTGGCGTCGCTGGTGACGACGATGGACGTCAGGGGAATGCACAGGTACAGGTGCTCCCACAGGCGCCGGGACGCGGCCCCGAGCGGCTCGCGCGCCCAGCGCGTGTTCTCGCGACGCAGGGCCTGGACGGTCTCGTAGACGAGGGCGGCGTTCAGTTGCCGAAGGAGGCCGGGGCGCTCGGGGTTCATGAGCCTGTCGATCGTCGCGGCGAGTTCATCGCGCTCAAGGCGCCCCGGGGTAGGCGCGGGCGGCGTGGTGGGGGAGCGCGAAGCATCGCGGTGGCCGTCGGGGCCGGCTGCCTCCCGCAGCCGGTTCGCTAGGCCGCCGTTCCACGGGGCGGTGGCGGCCGAGGGCGATGCCGGCACGCAGTGGTCGAGCACGGACGCGGCGACGGCGATCAGTGAGGTGTCGACACAGGTCGGAATGCTGGACCTCGTCGCGATCTGTGCGGCCCCGGGAACTGCGGGGGCGACGTTCCGAACTCGTGTCATGACATCAGAGCCTCTCCGGCGCGGATCCGCACCGCCATGAGGGGCCGCCCTGTCGGGTGACGCCGCAGCCGCGGAGTCCGGCACCCGTGCGCCGGTGGTCGCCGATCACGGTTGGACGGCAGGTTGCGGTGACGAGGAGCCAACTCGCCATCAGCGGCTCCGGCGAAGTGCCGGACCGCCGCGCCGGAGGTGGAGTTCTCGGGTGATTGCACGCGGACTGTCGCCGCGTCATCGCCGCCCTCGCGGAAGAGCGCCGATCGGCCCCCGTCTGAGCCGCCCCGGCCGGCGGGGCGGTCGTGGGCCGTGCGGTACGGAGGGCGCCTGACACGCTCCCGGAAGACGTGGCCACACCGGAAGGGCGGGCACCTGCCGGTCCGGGCCGATCGGGCTGGGTAGGTGAACGGGGAATGGTCATGACGGCCTGCCTCCAAGCGGTCCCGAGGGGATGTGCGGCGCCAATCGCCACTCGGGGGGTAAGACACCGGCGGTACGTCCCGAGAAGGCGGGCGGCCGGGGGTTGAGGGTTCCGATGATCGGCCAGCCGGGCGAGCGGCGACAAGACGCGAATTTCTGATAGGCCGGATAACAGGATCGCATGGGTGGAACTCAGGATCGCCGCGCCCCGTGGAACAAGGAGTCCCAGGCTCGGATCAGCCGGGTCGAGCGCCGGCCCGAGTGTGTTCCCGACCGCCGGACGATCCTTCGCGAATTCCACCGGAACATCCCTGCCCTCGAAGGGTAAGTCCCCAGGTGGTTCAAGAGTTGGGATGTCAATCCCACTCCGTTCAACCGCCCCGGGGCTACGATGCAAATCTCCCTCGCCCGACTCGGTCGACGAATTCCCGGTGAGGTGTGTTGACAGCGGCCTACGGTGCCCCGGTAGAGGAACCCGCATCCGGCGACTTCGGCGACGTCCAGATCGGGAAGTGCAGCGTCCTGCCGCTCGACTAAAAGACGAAACTCGCCCCGCGGCTTTGGGTTCAGCGCTCGGGCGACGTCCTGGGTGAATTCCAAGGTGCGGTGCCGCAGCCACTGTTCGTAGCTCGACTCGGCATTGCACATCATCGCCGTCTGCCAGGTCCGCACCGAGGGCCCCGGCCAGGACTGCTGCCGTCGGAAGATTGTCGAAGGAGAGACGCCAACGGAGGCCCGTCGGGCCCTCGAACGGTGCTTGTCGAACGTCATCTACCGGATCATGAAAACGAGACCAGCGCAGGCAACTCACCGAAGCTGCTTGACACGCAGAGGCACTGATCAGCGGTCTGCCAATGCCCTCGGTGTCCGGCGACACCACCCTTTCGATCGTGATCGACAGGTGAGTCAGTCATGCGCGGCACCAAGGTGTCGGGGGCATCGAGGTGTGTGCGGGCCACCTTGACGCCCGCCCCGGGCCAGGCCGCTGGAGCGCGGCCCCGAAGCTGCGCCCGGGGTGCCGTATCGGGGCCGAAGCACTGGCGCTGCCGGTTTTAGCGGTTCGGCCCCGCTGTCAGGTCCGTCACCGGGTCCGCCCGCGGCGCCCATCGGGGTAAGCGGCGGGCGTAGTCGGCCGGGACCGCGGGGACGGGGGTGCCCGGAGTCCCGGCCTGGGGGCACCGGTCGCGTGAAAGACGCGACCGGTCTGCTCGGCAGCCCGCCAGGGGGGGGAAGTGGGGCTGCCGTGACGGGAATGCTAGCTTCGCCCGCCCCGGGAGAATAGGTGTTTGACCTGCAATATTTCGAACGCGAACATGCCATCCGGCATGGCTGCCGGCCCCGGGGTGCCCGGCCCTGTGTCCTGCGCCGCGTACCAGGCCCGCGGACCCGCACAACACCGTCGAGGTCGAGCCCCCTGAACCCACGCGCACTGCGCGAACGGCCGGACGCTGCGATCGAGCACCAGGCGCGTGACGTCCACCAGTGGAACGTCCTCGCCCGCGCCGAGCAGCACGACCGCGGCATGCTCCTCGGCGTCTGCCTGAGGTGACGCGGGGGCAACCTCCACCGGGCCGGTCCGGGCCGGCCGGCCATCGCCGCGCTGTCGATTTCGCTACCGGGTCGGGGAGTGCTTGCGCCTGGGGTTCAGCCGGAAGTCGGGGCAGTCGCGGTTGTGACATGCGCCCGGGCCCCATACGGGTACGAATACGCCGCAGGTCACGCGGCGGTGAACTGCGACGGGCACGGGTTTCTTGCAGGCCGGACATGCATACGCTTCGGGCTCACGCTTTCCTTTGACCATTTCTTTACGATATGCCCGTATGGGGACAGGGGGAAGTGTCCTTCCTCTTCGCTGTGAGCGCGGGCGGGGTCAGGGGTCCCGGTCCGGTGAACCGGTCGGGGGCTCAGGGTCGTCCACCGCAGGTGGTGGGCCGGGCTGCTCGGTGGCCGCGACGGCGGCTCGCTGTTCGTCGGTCTGCTCCACCGCTCCTGTCGGGGCGGGCCTTCTGAGACTGAGCACCACGGAACCTGCCAGGACGACGGCGATGACTGCCAGGCTGAGCGGTGAGGGGATTTCCGGGATGTCGGAGCTGATCATCTTGTGGGACGCCTGAAGGACGAGCTTGACGCCGATGAAGGCGAGGATGACCGCCAAGCCCTTGCTCAGGTAGTGGAAGCGGTCCAGGAGGCCGGCGAGCATGAAGTAGAGGGCCCTCAGGCCGAGGATGGCGAACGCGTTGCTGGTGTAGACGATGAAGGCGTCGTCGCTGACCGCGAGGACGGCCGGAACACTGTCGACAGCGAAGATCAGGTCCGCGGCCTCGATGGCCACGACCACCGCGAGCAGCGGAGTCGCCACCCTCTTGCCGGCTTCCCTGACGAAGAACCTCGCCCCGGCGTACTCGTCCCGGACCGGGATGATCTTGCGGAGCATCCGGACGGCGAAGCTGTCGCCCGGGTCGAAACTCTCCTCCTCGTCCTTGAGGAGTTTGTAGGCGCTGTAGAAGAGCACCGCCGCGAAGACGAACAGCACCGCGGTGAAACGGCTGACCACGGCGACGCCGAGGGCGAGGAAGATCCCGCGGAAGACGAGTGCGCCGATGACGCCGAAGAACAGCACGCGGTGTTGGTAGGCGCGGGGCACTTTGAAGTACGCGAAGATCACGGCGAAGACGAACAGGTTGTCGACGGACAGGCTCTTCTCCAGCAGCCAGGCCGTCGTGTACTCGGTGCCGGCGGTGGTGCCGAGGACGAGGAAGACGACCACGCCGAAGATCAGGGCGAGGCCTACCCAGAAGCCGCTCCAGGCGGCTGCCTCCTTGAAGTGGATGACGTGTTCGGTGCGGTGGGACAGCAGGTCCACCGCCAGCGACACGACCACCGTCGCGGCGAACGCCCCCCACAGCCAGAGCGGGACCTCAAGCACGCCGAACACCTCACTATGGCCCGCGCGAAATGCGCCGGCCTCTATACAGGAGTGTCCGGCATTGCGTCCTCGGGAGCACGCGGAGCAGGCTCCCGCTCCGAGGCCGAGATCCACGTCGTGACGATCGACCTCATGACCCGTCGGCGCACCGGCGAAACGGCCCCGACCTGGCGCGGAACATGAACCCCGGAGTGAGGGGTGAACGCCCATTAACTCCCGCAGGGTGGGGATTCAGGGCAGCGGTGTTCCGCCGGTGGCGTTGACGATCTCACCGGTGATGAAAGACGCCTAGAGGCGTCCACACCGGTCCGGGGCGACGGCGTTGACGCGGATGCCTTCGGGGGCGAGTGGTACAGCGAGGCCCTGGGCGAACGCGGCGATCGCGTCCTTGGTCATCGGGTGGTCGAGCAGGTGCGGGCTGGGCTTGTTTGACCGATGCACCCTGCCCCAGGTGCGGCAGCGCCGCCCGGGTGAGCCAGAACATGCCGTACAGGTCGGTTTCCATCACGCGGTCGAACCGGTCGCTGCTGATCGCGGCCGGCCCTGGGTTCCCCGGGGTTGCGGCGGCACCGGGGCGCTCCCGTCCCGTGAGCGCCGGCCTCGCCGGTCGGCGGGTGGGGGAGCGGTGGCAAGACCTGAATTGCTGATGGGGCGGATCACGGAATCGTATGGGTGACGCACCCTGCCCGCGCCGCGTGGGCCGCGATGGGAACTCCCGGATGTGACGCGGAGATGTCGGTGGCGTGACACCCACGGTTCACGTCGGCCTGGGTATGCCCGGCGCCTGTCAGAAAGGGCGACCCACCGGTCGCCGAGCCCATCGCCACGCCGTCAAAGCCGCCGGCTCGGGCGGGGACGGACCAGGCCGTCCGAGGTGGCAACAGACCCAACAACCATGACTTCAGGCGCACTTGCCCGCTCCCCGGATCCTCACGAGCGAACCGTGTCGAGCGCCGGCCCGTAGATCCCCGCCCACAGGGCGGGACCGTCGCGAACTTCCCCGGGGGAGCGCCCCGGCCCCGAAAGCATCGCCCCCGACCGGATCGAGGACCGGCACGACAACCGGCACGACAACCCGCCCCGTTCCCCAGCCCGTACGCCACCTCACCCCCCGATTCCGCGGACGGATGTTCGGCGCACGGGTGTTGACGGCGCCGTCGCGCCGACGCTGTAGTTCCACTCAATCACCCCGCTCCGTTTCATCGGTTCCGGCCCACCTCCGCACCGGCCCACCGAAGCGGCTGCAGCGTCTCGTCCGCACGGGGTGACCACCCCCCACCTGGGCACCCCACGGCCTGCGGGTGCCACACACCCCGCCGATCCGGCTTGCCCGCACCCCCACCCCCACACGGCCACGCCCGGCCCAGGGCCGTGGGCCGACGGCACCGGCCGGCACCCATCACCTCAGGAGAAGATCATGGACGACTCTTCCCGTACACCCTCCGACATCAGCCGCCGCAGGGTGGTGCAGTTTCTGGGCGCCGGCGCGGTGGCGGCCACCGCCGGTACCGCCCTGACCGGCACCACCGCCGCGGTGGCGCACTCCAACCCCCACACGGGGCTGATCGCGGCGGTGCTGGACGACACCGACGGGCACACGGCGGCCCGCGGGCTGACCAGGCTGCTGAGGAACGCCGGGTTCACCGTGGTGGCCCTGAACCCGAACCAGCCGGTGCGGCTGAAGGCCGGGCTGCTCCCGGATCCGGTCGTGCCGGTCGCGGAGACCGTGCCGGCCGACCCCGCGCCGGCCGGTCCGCAGGACGTGCACCTGGTCGCCTTCGGCAGCTTCGCCGGCGCCTCGTACTCCGCCTTCGTGACGAACCAGCGCGCCTCGCTGCAGGCGTTCGTCAGAGCCGGTGGAGTGGTCCTCGACCTCGCCAAGTCCGACGTTCCCGGCGAAGGTGTCCCCTATCTGCCCGTCTACCAGGCCCACTGGACCAACGGCGTCTGGAACTCCCCCGCGAACAGGTATGAGGACTACGCGATGGCCGCGGTGCGCACCGACGCCGACTTCAACACGGTCTACCCGGTGATCCCCCCCGACGTTAAGGACGCTCACCCGCTGGTGCAGGCGCTGACAGCGCGCGGTGGCCAGGTGTTCACCGGGCGCCGTACCTCCCGCCTCGACGGGACGGTGACGAGGCCGATCAGTTCCAGCTGGGAGACGTTCGGTGCCTGGCGGGACATGCGCGTGCTCCTGGCCTGTGCGCCGGGGACGTCGGGCTTCCCGGCGGCGCTGCTGGAGGGGATGGACAGGGACGGAACCGGCAGGTATCTGGTCTCCAGCCTCACCATCGACAAGTGCTACGCGGCGGACGGCACGACGGCGGTCGAGTCCCCTGCCGCCATCGAGGACAGCCACGCGTTCTTCCACGCCCTGGCGACGTATGTGGAGAACGTGCGGATCGGGAAGGCGCCCGCCATGATTCCCACGCCGTCGCCCAAGGCCGGTCCGCTCGTCGGTGACGTGGGCGTGTCCACGGCCCGGATCTGGGTCCGGCCCGGCCGGACCGGGGCCTGGAAGTGCGAGGTGAGAGAGGGGACCACGGTGAGGGCCACCCAAACCAGGAGCACCGTGGCCGCCAACGACGACACCGTCCTGTTCGACATGGCGGGCCTGACGGCGAACACCGTGTACACCTTCACCATCACCCCGGACACGGCGGTGCCCTGCGTCCCGCTGACGGGGTCCTTCGGGACCGCGCCGGCGACCGCGGCCACCCCGGTCACCCTGGGCTTCGGCTCCTGTGCGCACAGCGTGCCGAACCCCGTGTGGAACCAGATCATCGCCCAGGGCTGCGACGGCTTCGTCATGCTCGGCGACACCCCGTACGTCGACAACGGGGTCGTGGGCTTCACCGGTACCGCTCTGGAGAAGGCACACAGGCAGCACCGCGACTTCCTGGCCGCGCCGGGAATCGACAGGCTGGTCAGTTCGATGCCGGTGTGGGCAACGTGGGACGACCACGACTTCGGCAAGAACGGCGCCGACGGCGACCTCGATACGAAGGCCACGTACCGCCAGGCCTTCGTCGACTACCGAGCCAACGCCACCTTCGGCCACGCCTCCGACAGCAGCACCCAGCCGCTGACCACCCGGGACACCGGCCTGGGCGTCTACACCTCCTTCCGGCGCGGCCCGGTCGAGGTGTTCGTCCTCGACCCCCGGTGGTTCTCTTCTGCGAAGGCGAAAGTCTGCCTGGGACCGGTCCAGATGGCCTGGCTGAAGGCCGGGCTGTCCGCGAGCACCGCCACGTTCAAGATCCTCGCCTCGGGAATGACCTGGTACGACAAGTCCGGCGGTGAGACTGACGAATGGCACACCTACACCAAAGAGAGGGACGACATCTTCAAGTACATCAAGGACAACGGCATCAAGGGCTGCGTCCTGCTCACCGGGGACGTCCACGTCTCCCGTGTCCTGAAGAACCACTACGGGACCGATGCCGACCCGGCCCTCGGCTACACCATGTGGGAGTACGTCACCAGCCCGCTGCACAGACTGTTCCTGTCCGGGGAACAGAATTACAAGCCCACCGGCCTGCAGCACAGCGTGCCCGAGCCGTACACCTTCCTCAAGCTGGAAGCCACCCTGACGACGCTGACCGCCACCTGGATCAACGGGTCGGGCGCGGCGGTCATCGGCCCCCTGGTGCTCAACGCGACCGACCTCGGCTACCCGACAGCGCCGACGGGTTACCACAAGGCGACCGTCGCCGCCACCAGCGACGCGGTCGACGTGAGCGCGGCCAGTACGGCCGAGGGCGCCCAGGTCGTCCGGTGGCTCTACAACGGCGCCTCGAACCAGCGCTTCCAGGTCAGGCCGCTCGACGGCGACTACGTGCGCATCGTCAACCAGAGCAGCGGCAAGGACCTGAGCGTGGCGGGCGCCTCCCAGGCCCCCGCAGCGGGGATCGTCCAGAACACCTACACATCCGGCGCCCCCGCCAACGACGAATGGCGTCTGGAAGGCGACGGCGTCGGCCGCGTGCGCATCCGCAACCGCCACAGCAAGCTCTACCTCACGGCGGGCACCACCCCGGGCAGCCAGTTCACCCAGCAGCCCCACGACGCCAGCAACAACCTGCAGACCTTCACCATCACACCGACCTGACCCCGCAAGCCACCAGCGGGCATGACGGGGTGGGCGGGCATCGCCAGACCCCACCCACCCCGGTTTCCCCAACCTCGTAAGGAGTCCACCAACCGCGTCGCGTGACGCATCGGCGGAGCGTTCGCCCCGGCGTACTCCCCACCACACCCCGACTCACCCGCCCGGCCCGACACCCGGTCGGCGAGGAAGCGCGCGGCGACCGCCCTCCTGCGCCGACCACCCCACCCACCACCGAGCAGCCCTCACCGGCCGCACCCCACCCACCTGAACACCCCGCTGAACAGAGCACCCCACCCAGGCAGACCCCGCCGCCCCCGACCGACCTCGACGCCCGACGCCCGGCACCCGGCTCACCGCCGACCGGGCGTCCTCCATGAGACCCCTGGCCGCGACTCGTACTCGAGTCACGGCCTCGGCAGGCATTCGAGGCACGGGTGCCACAGGCCGTATCCGCCAACGGCGCGAAGCCTCCCGTGACGGTGCCGGCGGGCGCGGGCGCGGGCGAGCAGACCCGACGGGCCTCGGGGCGGCTTCGGTGTGCTCTGGTGATGAGTGTTGCCCCGGGTCCGGGTGCCACAGAACCGCACCTGGGACAACGGCCGGTTCATGCCGGTCCGTGGGCGAGGTCGGTGCGGGTGGTGTCGAGCTTGGCCAGCACCTGGGCCACGTGCTTCTCGACGGTACGTTGCGAGAGGAACAGCGCGGCGGCGATGTCCTTGTTGGTGGCACCGGAGACGAGCAGGTCGCGGACCTGCTCCTCGCGCGGGGACAGGTGTTCGCCGTAGCCGGCCCGGCCGCGCGGGTTGAGGGTCTTCTGACCGAGCTCGCGCAGCAAGCGGTGACAGCGGGCCGCGTCGGATGTCGCCCCGAGGCCTTCGAACGTGGCGATCGGACCGGCCAGGCGGGCGGCGACCTCGTCGAGGTCGGTGCGGGTGCGGGCTGCGCGCTCTGCGGCCAGGGCCGCCCGGTAGGGGCGGCCGATGTCGGCCCACCGTGCGGCCGCGAGGTCGAAGGCCGCCATCGCCGCGTCGGGGTCGCCGCCTTGCAGCAGCAGGCCGCGGCAGTGGTGCTGTTCGGCGACGGCACCGGGTGCGTCCCGGCCCTCGATCTGGGTGGCGTGGCGCGCGGCCAGGGCCTCGGCCTCCTCGGCCCGGTCCAGGGCGAGGAGGGTTTCGACGGCGGTGGGGACGAGGCCCCAGGCCCAGGCCCAGGCCTCCTTGCGGTCGAGGAACCTCAGGAAGTCGAGCGGGTCGGTCAGGGCGCGCCAGGCGGCCCGGGGGTCGTTGCGGGCGAGATGGAGACCGGCGGTGCCGGCGGCGGCGCCGATCGCGTTCAGGTGCAGGCCGCCACGGGACAGGACCTGCCCGAACTCGGCGGCTGCCCGGGCGGTGAGGCCGCGGGCGGCGGCGGTGAGACCCCGCACGGTGGCCAGGGTCCTTCCCGCCCCGAACAGGCTGTCCGGGTAGCGCTCCTGGAAGGCCGCCAGGCCCCGTTCCGTGTCGTCCCAGCGCCCGGCCTGCCAGTCGAGCTCCACCTGGAAGGCGTCCACGTAGATCTCCATTACGGGCAGGCGGACCTGCGGTGCCAGGGTTCGCGCCTCGGCGATGCAGGCCGCGGCACGCGCGTCGTTGCCGACGCCGAGCGAGCGGCCGATACTGCCGTTGACGATGATCGCCGTGCGCTTGAGCGCCTGAACGTCGTCACTATCCCGGGGCAGCGACGCCAGCAGCTCCGGGATGGCGGGGTCGGCCACCACACACCGTTGCAGGAAGCGGGAGGCGTCGAGCAGTGACCGGACCTGGCGGTCGTCGTTCCCGGCCAATAGGGCGTAGCCGCGGCCGACCATGGCCCGTTGTTCGGCGAGTGAGAACCGGTCCGTCTCCAAGGTGCCCAGCAGGGCGAGCAGCCGGGCGGCAGCGACCGGGTTGCTTTCGCCGACCTCCGACAGGGCGGTCAGCAGTTCCTCCTCGCCCGACAGGTTCCCGGCCTCATAGGTCAGCAGTGCCCCGAGGCTGGTCCTGATCCGGCCGCGCACCGCATCGGGCAGGCCGGTCGCCCGCAGGACCCGGCGCAGGATCCTGATCGTGGTGGGAGCTTCGGTGCCGGCCGAGGCTGCGTAGGCGAGGGCCGAGGCGGCGTGGGTGAGCTGTTCCGGGGTGAGGCTGGGCTGTTCGATGATCTCGTTCAGCAGGGCGACGGCGGTGCCGTGGTCGCCGACCTCGGTGGCCTGGTCGGCGGCGGCCTGGGCCCGGGGCAGCCAGGCCGCCCGGTCACCCAGGGCGCGGGCGTGGTGGGCGATCTGCACGAGCGGCGGCGGGTCCAGTACCTGCAGCACCTCCAGGACACGGCGGTGGATCCGGTTGCGCACCGGCCCCGGAAGGGCGGCGTAGGCCGCCTCCTGTGCGAGGACGTGCGCGAATCCGTAGGCGTCCGGGCCCAGTTGGCGCAGCACTACCGCGCCGAGTGCCTCCAGGAGCGCCGTGTCTCCCCTTGCCTCGTCCAGTCCGGCGGCCTCGGCGAGCAGGATCTGTCCGGCCGGGACCGCCAGCACGGCAGCGGCGTCGACCAGCGCCGCAGCGTCCGGGCCGAGCCGTCCGGTCCGCTCGGCCAGCACCTCGCCGAGGCTCCGGGGCACCCTCAGGGCGGCCACGTCCGTGCCACGCGGTGACCGTGCGAGTGTGATCAGGTCCTCCTCGATCACCAGCGGCAGCCCCCCACTGCGCTCCAGTAGGACCCGCACCAGGCCGGGTGCCGGATCGCCGCCCAGCACGTCCCGCGCCATCGCCCGCAGCTCCGCCTCGCCCAGCGGGCCCAGCACGATCTCCGCCCCGCCGGTGGCCGGCGGACGCCGGAACGGCGCCCCCAGCACCGGCCGGCCACCTGGCAGGTCCTCCGCCCGATAGGTCAGCACCAGCGCGACGTCCCGCGGCATGTCCCGTGCCAGCAACAGCAGCAGTTCGCGGGTGGCCTCGTCCGCCCAGTGCACGTCCTCCACGACCAGCACGGCCGGTGCCACCGCTTCCAACAGCGTCCGCACGCCCGACACCACCCGGAACCGGCCCATTCCGAACACGGAGGCACCCGCCTCGGGCGGCAGCGCGGGTGGCGGCTCCGGCAGCGCGCCGGCCAGATCCGGCAGCAACGGCGCCAGCGCGCCCGCCGACGCACCCAACACCCCCACCGGCGGCAGCCAGGGGCCGATCAGGCGCAGCGCGTCGATCACCGGCCCGTACGCCAGCGGCTCACGCAGCGGATGGCACCCGCCCGTCAGTACCCGAAGACCATGGGCGCGCAGTGCCGCCGACGCCTCGGCGACCAGCCGGGATTTGCCGATCCCCGCTTCCCCCTCCACCAGCACCACGGCCGGACGCTCCTCGAACACCGTGTCCACCAGCAGCCGGAGCTCCACGGCGCGGCCCACGAAGGAGCACCCCCGCGGCCCGCCGGCCTTTCTGTCGCCGAGGCTTTCCACAACCGGCTCCCATTGGGCTCGTCGTGACCATGACCCCACCACCCACCGTAGTCCGGCCGGAAACAGGCCGCCGATCCCGTCGGTCCGCGGTGGCTGGAGCCCGTTTCGGGGGGAGGGGGGAGGGGGAGGCATCGACCGGGCCTTCGGGGGCGGCCCGATCCGCTTCGGCGCCGTCCACGAGTTGCTCCACCCGCAGGTGGGCGGAGAGGCGTTGGACCGCGCGGACCACCTGGGCACGCTGGCGCTGTTCTTCGCCGAGGTTGCCCCGATCCTGCGCCGACGCGCCTACGGCCTCCGCCCGGTTCGAACACGGCCACCTTGTCGAGCGTCCCGAGACCCTCGCGGTATGAGCTCAACCGGTCCAAAGGATTTGACGATACTCGTCGTCTTGAGTCCCATTCCGACACCAAGGACGACTGCCAAGCGCAGGCCGCCGCCCTGCCGCCACCCGGCGGGGGACCAGTCGTCGTACATGCACGTCAGGTTCGGTTCAGTCTCCCACCCGGCCGGTGTCGTACGCCCACATCGCGATCTCGACCCTGTTCCGGGCGCCGATTTTGGTCAGCAGGCTGGCGACGTGGGTCTTGGCGGTCGTCAGGCCGATGAACAGCTCGGCGGCGATCTCGGCGTTCGTGCGGCCACGGGCGACCAGCGTCAGCACCTCCTCCTCGCGTTCGGTGAGCGGCTCGATCGGTTGGGACCGTCGGCTCGACGGTTCTTTGGCGGCGAGGGTGGCCAGCAGCCGGCGGGTGATGTTCGGCGCGATCAGGGCATCGCCGACGGCGGCGGCATGGACGGCCTGGACGAGCAGCGCCGGCCCGGCGTCCTTGAGCAGAAAGCCTCGGGCGCCGGCCCGGAGCGCGCCGTGGACGTACTCGTCGAGGTCGAATGTCGTGATCACCACTACCGCGATCGGGTCCGGGACGCCCCGCCCTGCGAGGAGCGCGGTCACCTCGATGCCGTTGAGCCCGGGCATCTGGATGTCGACCAGGCACACGTCGGGGCGGAGCCGGTGCGCGAGCTCGACGGCGGTGTGGCCGTCGGCGGCCTGCCCGACGACCTCGATGTCGGGCTGGGCGTCAAGGATCATCGCCAGTCCGGTGCGCACGAGATCCTGGTCGTCGGCCACCAGTACGCGCACCGTCATCGGCGTGCCTTCGTCGGCAGGTCGGCGTCGACCGTCCACCCGCCCTCGGGAGCAGGCCCGGCACGCAGCGTGCCGCCGAGCAGCTGCACGCGCTCGGTCATCCCCAGCAGCCCGAAGCCGTGCTTCACCGACCGTGCCGGGTCGATCTGTCCGTCGTCGGTCACGCGCAGTCGCAGCCTTCCCGCGCCCCCGACGACCCGGATCTCCACCCGCGAGGCGTTGCGCGCGTGCCGCAGGGCGTTGGTCAGCGACTCTTGCGCCAGCCGGTAGACCGCCGCGTCGACCTGGGGCGCAAGTTCGTCCAGGTCATCCGGCAACTCTACGTCGACGACCGGGACCGGGGCGCGTCGGGCGAGGGACACCAGGTCGGCAACGCCGGGCTGGGGGGCGTACTCCGCCGGGGCTCCGTCGCGCAGCACCCGGACCATCGTCCGCATCTCCGCGAGCGTCCGCGACGCTTCCCCTTCGATGACCGCCAGCGCCTCGAGCGCCGCTTCAGGTCGCTGCCCGGCCATCGCCCGGCCCGCCTGCGCCTGCACAGCGATCGCCGAGACGTGGTGGGCGACCATGTCGTGCAGCTCGCGCGCGAGGCCGACCCGCTCCTCGCTGCGGCTCTGGTCCAACGCCCGGCGCCAGCTCTCGGCTCGGTACCGGAACGCCGCCCCGTCCGCCGCCGCCGCCAGGATGGCGAACCCGCCGATGACGTCGGCCGGCCCGGTGTAGTCGGCGACCGTGCCGATTCCCGCAGCGACCGCCACCACCGCCAGGCCGATCACGATCTCGCGCCCCGAGCCCCAGCGGACCAGCGCGTAGACGAGCACCAGGATGTAGATCATCGTGTCGAGGCCCACGCTCGGGGCCCCGCCCAGCAGGCTCCCCAGCCCCAACGCCATCACGGTGCCGAAGGCCACCACGACACAGGCCAACGGGTGGGTGCGCCGCCACAGCAGCACCGGCGTAAGTCCGACCGCCAGAATCGTCGCGAACGGCCGCCAGGCGACGTCGTCCCGGAGGACTCCCTCGAGCAGCGCCGTCACCATCAACACCCCGACCAGCACCCAGTCGCGCGACACCCGTTCGGGAGCGTCCGTGGCGCGGGGCTCGGCCCACAGTGAACTCAGGGTGTTGGTGGTCACACACCCAGTGTAGGGACCGCCGAGGCGTCGGGGACCGACCGAAAGAACGAGACGCCGCTCCTCCCAACAGCCGAGGCGGGTCCGGCCTCGACACCGATGTGCCCGCCGCCGGGCTCAGCGATCGTGGACCTACCGATCCTCACCACAACAACGGAGCCTGCGATGAGAACACGTCAACCCACCACCGCACTGGAAGACCCGCGGATCCCGGTGAGAGCCAAGCTCGCCGCAGCGTGGACAAGCTTCGTGTTCCTGTACGTCTACGTGGACATTCTCGCCTTCTTCAAGCCCGGCGTCATCGATGACATCGAGGCCGGCGTCGTCTGGGAGTTCGACATCAGCCAGACGTTGTTGACCACCTTCCTCGCGGTCATGGCGATCCCGATCCTCATGGTCGTGCTGTCGATGACGCTGCCCGCCCGGGCGAACCGCATCACGAACCTCATCGTCGCCTCGGTACAGGTCCCCTTCGCGGCGTTCAACGCGGTGGGCGAGTCCTGGACGTACTTCTACGGCCTTGGCGTCGCACTGGAAGTGATCGTTCTCGCCCTCATCCTGCGGTACGCCTGGACCTGGCCCCGCACCACACCGTCGGCGACCATGGCGACCAGCCCGGACCGTGAAACCGTCCGCGCCCAGCAGTAAGCGTGAACCCCGGAGCAGTCCCCGTCCGGTTCGGAGCCATCTGCCTCGGTGTCGCGGTGCGGGCCTCCCGGCGGTGAAACAGCAACTACCACGGGGGTCGTCGCGTAGGGGCCTTCCAAGGCCCCTACCGGCAGGTCAGGTCTCGGATGCGCACACAGGCCCACCGCATCGTCGACACCGACCCCAAGCGCGGCAAAGCCGTCTGGCACCCGCCACGACGAGCCGACGTACCAGGTCCGACAGTCCCCGCCGAACAGCCCGTAGGTCCCCGGTCATGATCCAGGCACACCAGCTCACCGAGCGCCACGGCGACAAGACCGCCGTGCACGCCACCAGCTTCTCCTTTGGGTCGTGGATCGGGTCGAGAATGCGTGAGGGGACGGCAGGCACGGATCCCCCGGTGATCATGAAGCGCAGAGGACTCCATGATCACCGGGGGATCCGTGCCTGCCCTGCTGTCACCACCTACTGGCGGACGCCCTGAGGGACTTGACCTGCGTGCGGAGCTTCCCCCGATTGTCCCTGGCGACTGCGACCGGTCTCCTTGCGTCGCGCCCTCAAGTGACGCGCATGCTACAGAATCTCCACCTTCCAGATGTGCAGCGGCCTGTTCGGGTACGAGACGTCATACCACCGGTTCACGCTCACCGTGGCGCCGTTGTAGTCGTACATCTTGATGTCGTTGTTGCCGGTGAAGACCCGGTCGACCCATCCGTCGATCTTGTAAACGCCGGCGTTGGCAAAGCAGTTCACATCGCCGAAGCGGCTACCGTGCGACCAGATCTTCAGGAAGTCATTACCGCTCTGGCAGTCGACGTTGCCGGCGAAGGCAGTACCGGACGGCCCGATCAGGGTGAACACGCCTGCTGCGGCCAGGGCCGAGGTCAGAAGGCGCACCATTTTCATCTTGCCGGAAGCCATTGCTTCTCCTCTTCGACTCGGCGCCCCGCGCAGCAGTCATGGCGTCGCACGGAGCGGTGTCTGCGGTTCTGGTGTGGCGCCGCGGCGGTTCGGGCGCCGCGGCTTCAGGATCACCGGGCGCTCGCCGAAGGGGACTTCAGCACTCGCCCCCTCGGTCCGACGCACATCGCGCCGCTGCCCGGGCGCCACTCCCACGGTCAGCTCCGACCAGCGTAGAAGGACCATTGCTGCCGACGCTTGAACATCGGCGCCACCTCGATGGAACATCAGCGCCAGGAAGTGGCGCGAGGACCCGGACGAGGCCGGTCCGTTGAACGGCCCTGTCCCGTGGTCCGTGGTAGCGCTCTGTGTCTGGTCTCCGAGCACCGCGCGGCCCGGCACCGGATCGGGATCCTGGCCCCCGAGGTTGTCCCGGCCTACGTGGGCGACCGCCCGGCCGAGGATGTCCTCTCGCCGGGCACCCACGCCATCACGATCACAACCGCCGAGATGCCGACCCGCCGCCGCTACGCGACCTGCGGCGAAGTCCGGGCGATGGACGACCGGTGGAGCCGCAGGCCCGCGGGGGTGGCTTGACCGGTGAGCTCGCATGGCCGCGATGAGTTTGCAGGCGCTCGGCCGGGGTTTCCCAGCGTGGAAGGCCCGCAGTGTCACGAGGCTGTCGGATGCGGTGGCCCTCTCCACCTGGTTTTCCACGGCCTCGCCGCGCTCATGGATGATTCGAACCCGCCGCGAAGGCTCGTAGCAGGGTGTTGCGGCCACGGAGCGGAACCGACCACAGGTCGTGTCCTCGCAGGCCCCAGGCGTGTAGGAGGCTGTTCGCGGCGGCAAAGCCGGTGGTGGCTGCGCGTTCCATGAGGGCGG
Source organism: Kitasatospora sp. NPDC002965 (assembly GCF_040611255.1). Taxonomy (NCBI): domain Bacteria; kingdom Bacillati; phylum Actinomycetota; class Actinomycetes; order Kitasatosporales; family Streptomycetaceae; genus Kitasatospora; species Kitasatospora sp. NPDC002965. The sequence goes on from NZ_JBEXNT010000008.1 coordinate 53,620, forward strand.
TGGGCAGGGGGCACCTGACCGCGTCGCCGGCGAGGACGAGTCGGGGATACCGGGTTCGGGTCCGTGGACGTCGTGCGTGTGAGCCGACGGCGAAGAGCGGGCAGTCGGAGTGCCATTCGTGGCGGCTGTCGACGACGCGGGCGTTCGCCGTCTCGGGGTAGAGCAGCCGGCTCTGGGCGAGGGCCTGATCCTGTACGGCGGTGCGGTCGGCCGAGGGGTCCACGGCGTAGGCGTGGAGTTCGAGGACCGAACCGCCGGTGCGGGCGGTCCAGCGCGCGGCCTGTCCCTCCCATCGTTCGACGACGCTGACGTTGTCCAGCGGGCCGTAGCCCGACGTGCCGAGGAATCCGGCCCGGTCGGGGCGGGCAGGCCGGTCGATCCAGTGGCGGCTGACGAGGAAGGGCGGAGCCTGGCGCACGGCGGCGGCGCAGGCCCGCAGCTCGTAGTCGTCGAGCAGGGGGGATTGATCCACCAGGGTCCGCAGGCCCGCGAGGTCGGTGGCGAGGACGACGGCGTCGAAAGCCTCGGCGCCGTCGTCCAGGTCGAGGTCGAAGCCGCCGTCGGGACGTGGCGCGACGGCGCGGACGGCGGTGGCGGTGTGCACCTGGACGGACAGTGCGGCCAGCCGGTCGGCGAGCGGGTTCCACAGGGCCTGCGGGAAGGGTTCGTTGACGACGTCGAACAGGAGGCCCTCGGAGGAGCCGAGAAAGTAGATGTGGAACATGAGGGCGAGTTCGGCGGCCGAGAGGGTCTCGGGGGCGCTGAAGAAGCTGCGTGAGAAGACCTCGAAGGCGAGGTGGCGGGCCTTGGGCGGGAAGTTGACGGCCGCGAGGAACTCGGCGGCGCTGGTGGTGTCGAGCGCGTTGTAGACGCCGGGGACACGGACGTCGAACAGCGGGCGGGCCCGGCGGGCGTCGATGCGCGCCAGGTCGGTCAGCCGGAAGGTGGGGCTTCGCAGGGCGAAGAGGACGGCGTTCCACGGCGGTGTGCGCGGGAGCCCGGCGAAGCGGTCGGTCCCCCCGGTACGGCTGCGCAGCGGGTAGTCGGGTAGGGCGGTGAGGAAGCCGAGTGCGGGGTCGATCCGGCGCAGGAGGGCACGGAGGTTGTAGTACTGACGGAAGAAGGCGTGGAACCCGCGGTTCATCGTGACGGTGGTGCCGTCGGCGAGGGTGGTGTCCCAGCCTGCGAGTCTGCCGCCGAGGTGCGGGCCGCGTTCGTAGAGGTTGACGGCGATGCCGCGCTCGGCAAGTGCGACGGCGGCTGTCAGGCCCGCGATGCCGCCTCCGACGACGGCGGCGCGCGGCGGCGGAGATCCCGCGCGGGTCGCGCCGTGGTGGGCGGGCCATAGGACGGCGCGGGTGTCGCGGGCGCCGGGCGGCAGGGGTCTGCGGGTCACGGGTGCTCCGGTGGCCGGACGGCGGTCAGCGTGTGGACGACGCCGGCCTGCCACCCGGTGGCCGGGTGGACCCGGACGTCGGTGAATCCCGCGCGCTCGATCCGGGCCGCCAGTGCGTGCGCGGTGTCGAACCCGAGCACGCTGCGACGCAGGTGGCGGTAGAGCCTCGGTCCGCCCGCGCCCACCGTGCCGAGGGGGATGACGATGCCCCAGCACAGAGCGTTCCAGAGGACGCGGTCGACGGTGCGTCCGCGCAGGGTGTAGTCGTGGACGACGAGGGGGCCGCCGGGGCGCAGGACCTGGCGGATGCGGTCCAGCACGTGGTCGGGGTCGGCGGTGTTGCGCAGGAGGTAGGCGGCGAGGACGGCGTCGTAGGGGCCCTGCACCGGTGGCCGCCCGAGGTCCTCGGCCCGGGCCTCGACGAACTCGACCCGCGGGGGCCAGGGTTTCGCGCGGGCGTGCTCCAGCATGCCGGCGGACGCGTCCGCGGCGGTGACGACGGCGCCTGGGTCTGCTGTGGTGACGGCCAGGGTGGAAGCGCCGGTGCCGCAGCCGAGGTCCAGGATGCGTCGGGGGGTTGCGCTGCCCGGCCCCAGGAGTGCCGCGGCCGAGGCGAGTTGGCGGTGGTAGCCGGGGCTGAGGGCGGTGAGGCGGTCGTAGGCGCCGCAGGCGCGGTTGAAGGCGTCGTTCAGCGCGGGACCGTGCAGGACGGTCATCGGTGCTCCGAGGTGGGGGCGGCGGGCCGTCGGCGGGCGCGGTGGAGCGCGATGTCCAGGCAGGAGCGCAGCATCGGTGCGAGCGGGCTGTGCAGGCCGATGGCGAGTTCCTGGCGGGCGGTCGAGGCGCCGTCGAGGAAGCGCAGCACGGTCTCGGCGGGGTTGGCGCGGAAGAGTGTGGTGAAGAAGTCGGGGCCGATGCGGCCCTGGTCGAGGGCGCGGAGGAGCACGGCGTCCAGGGCCAGGTGGCGGCGCGGGTGGGGGCGCGGTGGTACGGGTGGCTTTCCGTCGAGCAGGTACCGGGCCGCGGCGTCTGCCTGGCGCCGGCTGGCGGCGAAGCTGTATCCGGTCGAGGGCCGGGTGGCGCCGCCGCTGGTGCCGATCCTGATGTGGCGGGGGCTCTCGCGGCGGGGGTAGGTGGCGTCCGTCATGGGGACGACGCCGTGTTCGACGGCGTCGATCCGGTAGCCGGTGGTGCCGATCCGGTCGCGCAGGTAGCCGCGCAGGGCCGGGTCGTAGGCGGGATCGGGCCAGGTGAGCCGGCTGAAGACCGTGTACTCGACCAGGGCGCGGCACTCGTCCAGCGGCAGGATGTAGCCGAAGGCGAGCCCTGCGGCCGGCTGGGGGACGCGGAAGTCCATCAGCAGGGGGACATGCGGGTCGAAGGAGGGCCGGTCGGTGGTGACGAACCAGCCCCGGAAGTGCTGGAGCAGGGCGGTCCGCGCATTCGGCCGCGGTGGCCTGGGCCGTGAGTCGAGGACCCAGCGGGCGCGCAGGGTGCGGGTGGCGGCGCCGGTGTCGACGGGGACGAGAACGTGGGCGGGCGTGTCGAAGACCTCCCCGGCGACCCCGGTGACGTGCTGGAAGTTGGGGCAGCGGTCCAGACGTCGGTGGACGGCTCGGCGGAAGGTCTCGGAGTCGAGCATCTTGTAGCGCTGGCGTCCCAGGGCGTGCCGGGTGAGCGTGCCGTCGGTGGAGCAGAGGGCTGCGCTGTCCCAGCTGGCGGTCAGCAGGTCGTCGTAGGGGCCGCCCGCCGGCTCCCAGAAGCACCAGGTGCGCGGGGCCGGGCGACGGCCGTCCCCGTCGGAGGGTTCGACGAGTGCGACGGTGGGCGAGGCTGGGTCTGCGGTGGCGAGCCGGTGGGCGAAGGCGAGGCCGGCCGCTCCGGCACCGATGACGACGATGTCGACGCCGTCCGGCCCGCTCACAGGGGGTCCGTCCGGGTGCGCAGCAGGTGGCGTCGTTCGGCGTAGGCGATGTCGTCGCGCCACAGACGGGCAGCGGTGCGGCGGACGGCCGGGCGGACGAGGGGGGCGAGGGCGCGGGCGAGGGCGAAGCCGCGTCGGCCGGAGGCGGCCACGACGGCTTCGGTGACGATGCTGCGGGCCGGTCGGTCCGGGCCGCGCAGGGGAGTGGCGTGCGTCTCCACGACGCTGCCGGCTCCTTCGCCGCTGATGATCTCCATGACGACGGTGCGCGGCCCCGGGGCGGTGAATGCGGCGGTGACGGGGACGGCGAAGCGCCGGCCCAGACGGAATTCCACCTCGACGAGGAAGCGGTCCGTGCCGGCGGGGGTGTCGCGGGGCAGGTCGGCGGGCGGGCTCTCGCTGACCCGCAGGGCGCCGAACGCGTAGGGGTGGAACCAGGCGCCGTGCCAGGGGTCGAGTCGGTTGGCGAGGATGTCGCGGGGTTCGCACCTGCCGGCGACGCAGGTGACGGCGGTGAGCGCCGTCCGCGGGTCGGGGCGGTGGGTGCGTGGCGGAAGGGGTGTGGGGTCCTCCCCGCCGATGCTGTCCAGGCGCACCCACAGGAGCGCGCCGTCGTCGTGGCAGGGGTGGGTGCGCCAGGCCGGTGTGCCGGCCGGTCCGAGCCGCATCCCGTGCCAGTGGCAGACGAGGTCGGCGCCGTCCACGGGGCCGCCGCACAGGGGTGCTCCGAGGTGGGGGCAGGCACCGGGCCCGGCGTGGACGTCACCGCCGGTTGCACGCCATACGACGAGTTCGCGGCCGGCCACGTACCGGGCCGCCGACCGGCCCGGCCGAAGGCTGCTGCTCGCCCCCAGGACGTACCAGTTGCCGGTGGGGCGTGCGCTCGCGCGGACGACGGCCGCCTGGATGACCGCAGGGCGGGCCTGCTCCCAGGTGGGGCTCTGGTCGAGCCAGCGTTCGCGCCGGCGCCTGCGCACGGGGAGGAGGCCGGTCGGGGGCGGGCGGTGCTCGGTCACGTGGTCGTCTTTCCTCCGGGGGAGTGGTGCGGTGTTCGGCGCCGTGCCGGGGCTCGGGCCGCGGCCGCGTACCAGGGGGCCGTTCCCGCGGTCCCCGCCCATCAGCGGCCCCCGCGCCGTGCGGCCGCTGCGCCGAACCGTGCGACCGCGGCCCCGGCCGCACCGCGGGCCGCCACGGCCGCGCGGCGGCCGCGCGACACGCAGACCCGCCGGTGGAGGACCACCTCGACCCCGTGGTGTTCGACCTCGTCGAGGATCCGGCGGTAGAGCACCAGGGCCGCCGCCACACACGGGCGGGAGGCGGGGGCCAGTATCGGCACGCCCAGGGAGGCGTACCGGTAGAGGCCCCGGGTGTGCGCGATGCGCTCGCGCAGGGCTGCGGCCACCCGCGTGCTGCCGCGCCCGGTCCGTCGGCACCACATCAGCAGTTCGCGGTCGACCCCGTGCGACGCCAGTTGGTCGGCGGGCAGGTAGATCCGGCCGCGATCGAGGTCCTCGCCGACGTCGCGGATGAAGTTGGTGATCTGGAAGGCCGTCCCCAGCCCGGCGGCGTGCGGCGCCGCCCGCTCCTGGGGGCCGACCGTGCGGAGGACCGGCAGGCACTGCAGGCCGATCACGGCCGCCGATCCGTGGACGTACGTCATCAGTTCCTGGAAGGTCGGGTACTCCTCGACGTGGAGGTCCATCCGCATGGAGGCGAGGAAGTCCGTGAAGTGCCGCCGCCCGATGCCGTAGCGGCGGGCCGTGTCGACCACGGCGTCGACCACGGGGTGCCCCCCTCGGCCGTCCTGCCACGCCGTGCCGAATCGGCGCTCCAGTTCGTCGAGCGCGGCGGCGCGCCCCGCGAGGCCCTCGGGGACTCCCGGATCGTCGACGATGTCGTCGGCCCAGCGGGCGAACCCGTACAGGGCGTGCACGGCGGGCCGCTGCGCGGGCGACAGCAGCCGGGTCGCCAGGAAGTAGGTCCTGCCGTGACGGGCGTTCAACCGCCGGCACTCCTCGTAGGCCAGCCGCAGGTCCCGGTCCGACACCCCCGCCCTGTCCAGTTCCCGGGCGCTCACCGGCCGCCGCCCGTCGCCGCGGCGCGCACGGACAGGCCGGCGCGCCTGCGCGGAACACCCGTGACCCGGGCGGCGGCCAGCTTCCCGGACAGCAGCACCGTCGGCACCCCCACGCCCGGCGTGGTCCCGCAGCCGGCCAGCACCACGTTCTCCTCCCCCGCGACGAGGTTGCGCGGCCGGAACGGCCCGGTCTGACGGAGGGTGTGCGCGGCTGAGAAGGGCGTCCCGGCGGCGAGGCCCGACCGCTGCCAGTCCGCAGGCGTCACCAGCCGTTCGTACTCGATGGCGTCCCCGAAGCCGTCCAGGCCACGCCTCTCCAGCTCCGCGACCACCTGGTCCCGGTAGCGCGGTGCGATCCGGTGCCAGTCCATCGGGCCCTGCTCCAGGTTCGGGCAGGGCGCCAGCACGTAGTGCAGGTGGCGTCCGGGCGGAGCCAGCGACGGATCCGTCACCGTCGCGTTGGTGATCAGCAGCGAGGGGTCACTCATCAGCCGTCCCGTCCGGGTCAGTTCCGTGAACGTCGAGCGCCACGCCCGGCCGAACGACAGGGTGTGGTGCGCCAACTGCTCCCACCGCCGGTCGGTCCCCGCGTGCAGCACGAACGCCGACGGCGCCCACCGCAGGCGGGCCACCCGCCGCGGGGCGCGGCCCAGCAGGCGGTAGGCAGCGGGCAGGTCGACCGTGAGCACCAGCGCGTCGCAGCCGATCCGCTCGCCCGCGTCGGTCCTGACCGCCGTCACCCGCCCCGACGGGCCGCGCTCCAGCAAGCCGACCCCGGCCCCGTAGCGCAGTCGCGCGCCGGCCGCCGCCGCAGTGTCCGCCATGGCCCGCGCGACGGTGTGCATGCCGCCGCGCGGGAAGTGGACCCCGGCCACCGTGTCCATGTACGCGATGACGGCGTACGCCGCGAGAGCGCGGCCCGGTCCCACCCCCGCGTACAGCGACTGGAAGGAGAACACCCGCTGCAGCCGCTCGTCGTGCAGGAACGACGCGACCTTCGGCCCGAGTCGGCCGAAGCCGCCCAGTGCCGCCAGGCGCGCCAGGTCCGCGCCGAGCAGGTCCAGCGGTGAGTCGAAGTTGGCGTCGATGAAGCTGCGCATCTGCACCCGGTAGAGGTCCTCCATCCACCGGCGCAGCCGGCGGTACCCCAGGACCTCCCGCTCGCCGGCGAACCTCCGTACCTGCTCCTCCATCAACTCCGGTTCGCTGTGGACGTCGAGGGTGGAGCCGTCCGCGAACGCCGCCCGGTAGGCGGGGCTGAGCGGCACCAGCTCGACCTGTTCCGCCAACGAGCCGCCCGCCGCCGACAACGCCTCGTCCAGGATCTCGGGCATGGTCAGCACGGTGGGGCCGGTGTCGATGCGGTAGCCGCCCGCGTCGAGCCGCCCGGCCCTCCCGCCCGGCCCGCCGTCGCGTTCGACGACGGTCACCCGCCGCCCGGCGCCGAGCAGGTGCAGCGCCGCGGACAGTCCCGACAGTCCCGCGCCCACGACGACGACATGGTCGGTGCGGCCCGTCACGGTGCCCATCGCGCCCCTTCCTCCACCACGGCCGGCGCATCCGCCGCGGAATTTGAACCCTGCGCCTGTCGACGCGGTTCCGGTTGCCGGCCCGCCACCGTCTCCGTACGCATCTCCCGCCACGGGCCGCGCAGCCGCCGGCCGGCCGCCGGGTCCCCGCAGCAGATCGCCAGCACCAGGTCGTCCGCCGCGGCCGGGGCCAGGCCCCAGGCCAGGATCGCCTGGGCGACGCCGTACGTCTCTCGCACCCGGTCGCTCTCCGTCGTCGTCGTGAGAGAGGCCGGACGTCAGAGCCCAGCCTTCGACTGCCAGTCTCCGGAGCTCGGCGGCCACACCCCGGCGCCACACGCACCGCGCGCACCGGTCCACCCGTCCGGCCCCTGCCGGACGGGTGGACCGACCCGCGTATCCGGCCGGCCCGCCGGGCCGCACGATCCTCACCGGCGCGGCATGCGGCAACGGCCGCGACCGGGCGTCAGGATCGTCCGCCTCGCGGCGCGTCGGGCAGCCCGTCATCCGGACCGGACGGTGTGGCGGGCGAGGGAGATCCGGTCGGGGCGGCGATGCGAGCGTGCAGGTGGGGCCGTCCTTGAGGTCGGCCCGGGAGGGGGTGAGGGAGCACCTGTCGCAGGTGGCCGTGGCGACAGCGGGGTGTGTCTACCGTTCCCCGTTCTCGTGCCTCACGGTGCGGCGGGCCTGGCGCATCCTCGCCTCGGCGAGGTGGCGGCGGCTGGCGGCGAGGTCGTCGCGGACCTGCGCCTCGACGGCGACGAACGCCTCGTAGTAGGTGCGGTCGTACGCCTCGACGACCTGGTACGTCCACATGTCCGGCAGGACGTCCCGGCCGACGAGTTCACGCTCCACCAGGTCCGCGTGCCCGCCGTGCCCGGCCTCGCGCAGCATCCGGACCGCTTCGGTGAGCATCCGGTCGGCCTCCCCGGTCGTCTGGTGGAATCCGTAGAGGTGGCCCCGGGCCCGCTCCGTGCCTTCCAGCGCCTTCGACAGAACCCCCAGCGCCTCCACCGTCGCTGCGCCTACCTCGGGCGGAGGGTCCTGCTCCGTGCCGAGCCCGGCGGCTCCGTCCCGCCCGGGCCGCCCCGTTCCGAATCCCCCGTGTTCCGTGCCGCGGCCGCGGTCCCGCTCGCTGCTGTCCATGCCGAGCGGGTGCCCGACCTGCGGCACGGCAACCGGACGACGGGGACCCGCCTGCGGCGGTCCGTGCAGTGCCCGGCGGCGAGGACAGTACGGCTCCCGCCGGGGCGCGCCCCCGGCGGTCGTCGAGGATCAGAGCCGGCTCGTGTCCCGTTGTTCCAGCGGATGGAGGGCGGGCCCCTGGAGCACCTCGCCGTCGACGGCGAAGCGGGAGCCGTGGCAGGGGCACTCCCAGGTCCGCTCCGCGTTGTTGAAGGCAACGAGGCAGCCGAGGTGGGTGCAGACGGCGGAGACCGCGTGCAGTGCGCCCTGGTCGTCGCGGTGGACGGCGCAGGGCTTGCCGTCGGCACGCACCACGGTGCCCTCGCCGGGGCGCAGCGCGGCCACCGGCCCGTTCGTGCCGTCCCCGAGGGTCTCCAGGCGGTCCTTCACGAAGTGCTTGCCGGCGTCCCACTGGGCCTTGAGGATCTCGGGGGCGGTGCGGAGGGTCGCTCCCGGGCGGTGGGGGTCGTAGAGCTGCGCCCATGCCGGGTGCGGGGTTGCGGTGATGAGGCTGGTCAGGAGCTGTCCGGCCACGACGCCGCCGGTCATGCCCCATCCCGCGAATCCGGTGGCGGTGTAGACGTGCTCGGCTCCTGGGCGCAGGCGTCCGATCAGGGGGAGGGTGTCGGTGGAACTGTTGTCCTGTGCGGCCCAGCGGTGGGTGGTCCTGAAGCCGGGGAACCGTTCCTCGGTCCAGGACCGGAGCCGCGCGTACCGGACCTCGGTGTCCTCGCCGTCGCCGGGGGTGAACGCCTCGCCGGTGACGATCAGCAGCCGCGTTCCGTCCGGAGCGGGAGCGGTGCGGACGGACCGTTTGCCGCTCTCGCTGGTGATGTACATGCCCTGCGGGTCCTGGTCTGCGGGGACGGGACCGGCGATGACGAGGTCGCGGTGCTGGGTGAGGCGTGCGGACAGCAGAGCGTGGTCGAAGACGGGGTGGTGGGTGGCCACGACCACGTGCCGGGCAGTGGCGGTTGCCCCCGAGGCGGTCGTGAGCCGGCAGGGCTCGCCCGCGTCGAGTGCGGTGACGCGCGTGTTCTCGTAGATCCGGCCGCCGTGGGCGGTGAGATCGTCGGCGAGTGCGCGCAGGTACTTCAGCGGGTGGAACTGGGCCTGCTCCTCGACCCTGACGGCGCCCGCCACCGGGAAGGGCAGGCCGGTATCCGTGACGAAGGCCGCGTCCAGGCCCGCGTCCCGGGCGGCCGTCACCTCGGCGTGCAGTGCCTCGACCGAGGAGGGGTCCTCGCCGTAGGTGAAGGCGGGGCGCCGTTCGATTTCGCAGTCGACGGCGAGTTCTTCGGCCACCTCCACGATCCGCTTCAGCGCGGCGCTCTGCGAGGCGGCGTAGAGGCGGGCGGCGCCCTCCCCGTGCCGGGAACGCAGCCGGCTGTACACGCTCGCGTGCAGGGCCGTGACCTTGCCCGTCGTGTGGCCGGTGACGCCTGCCGCGATCCGTCCTGCCTCCAGCACCACGACCTTCAGGCCGGCACGGGAGAGTTCCCATGCGGTGCTGAGACCGGCGATGCCCGCACCGACCACGACGACATCGGTCTCCGCCGGCGCGGTGAGGGACGGGCAGGCGGGCATGTCGACCGACTGCATCCAGTAGGAACCGTACGCATCAGGAAGTCGATTCATACCCGGCGACTGCCCAGGTAGCTCCCGCACAACCCGCACCGCGGCCCTTCGCGGACTCGATTGCCCCGGAGACCGCTCAGTTCGCGCGGTCAGGGTCGGGCGTGTCGGTCGGGGTGTCGCGGTGCGGGCCGGGTCTGCCCCTGGCCGTGTTCGGGCCCGGTGCCGCCGGCCGCGGGGCCCTGGCCGTCGGGGGCGCCGTCGTAGGAGGGGGCCAGCAGCCCGAGGAGCGCTTCCACGCTGAGCCCGGCCTCCGCGGGGTGGCGCAGCCAGGTGCCCGTGGTGATGCTGTAGTGGTTGCGGCGTCCGACGCGGGTGCGGGTGAGGTATCCGGCCTTTTCGAGATCGGTCACGATCCCCTGGACGGCGCGCTCGGTGAGCTGGGATTCCAGTGCGACGTCCCGCAGCCGGACTCCCGGGTTGCGGGCGATCGCGGCCAGCACGCGGGCGTGGTTCGTCACGAACGTCCAGCCGGTCCTGGTGGATTCCTCGAAGGCCATACCTCCATCGTAGGAGCATCGATTCACCTGTCACCACACACGAATCCCCGTTCGCGTATCTGTTGACGTGAACGGTGATGCGGGTCACGCTGGAAGCGTCTTCGCCCTAGCCCCCGAGGAACGACCATGTCCGAGGACCTGCCCGCCCCCGGCCCGCGCCCCGGTCCCCGCACCGGTGACGCCACCGATGCCGGCGCCGGAGCGGGTCACCTCGCACCCCGCCTGCTGGCCGGACGCCTCGCGGTCGGCTTCACCACCACACTGAGACGGCCCCGGGCGCACCTGAAGGGCGAGATCGACATGGACCTCGCCGGGAGCCTCTACCGTGTCCTCGGCCAGGCACTCGCCCGCAGCGACACCGGCCTGGACATCGACATGTCCGGTGTCGAGTTCTGCGACAGCTCCGGTCTCAACACCCTGATCCGGCTGCGGCTGGAGGCGCGGGCCGACGACCGCACGGTGACGATCACCGCCGCCAGCCCCCAGGTCCGACGCCTGCTGACCATCACCGAGACCGCCGCCCTGTTCACCCCACCCCCGGCAGCGCACCACGACGAGACACCTGAACCATGACCGTCACCAGCACACCCGCGACCTCCGCCGCCCTGGCCGTCGGAGTCCACCGGCACCGCCTCCCGCTGCGACCGCTCGACGGCGAGCGCGCCGTCGGCCTCACCCTCACCGACCTCGACGCCGACCACGCCCCCCGACCGAAACCCGCCACCGCGGCCCCGCACCCCGTCGTTCGCCGGCTCACCCCGCCGCTGGACGTGCTCCTCCCACCCGTGCCCGGCGACGCCGACCCTCACGTCACCGGCCTCGCGAAACCCGGCCCCGCCCGCCACCGGGGCGGTGCGCCATGAACACCTGCCCCCGCTACGCCATCGCCCTGCCCGGCACCCCGGGCGGCCACGCCGCACCCCGCACGGTGATCGTGCACCGCACCGACCGGCTCGGCCCGGCGCACGAACCCGTGTACGAGGACACCACCGGCCGCTACCGCTTCCAGATCACCGGGACCGTCGCCGAAGTCCTCACGTTGCCGGCCGAGTACGGTCCGACACACCCGTGCCTCGAAGCCGTACCGATGCCCTGACTCGGCCACGGCCGTGGCCCGGCCACGACGGAGCCCCTGCCCGCGGCGGAAAGGGAGGAGACCCCGTCCCCGTCCACCCCGCCCGCCCTGCCACGTCCTCGGTGCGCGTTCTGACCGTCGGCCCGGGGCGCTTCCCCGGTGTGCGCAGCACGCGATGGCAGGGAAGCCGTCCGTCACCGATCCGGGCCGCTCGAATGGATGGTGCCTGTTGCCGGTCCGTCCGGTGCGGGGCCGAATTGGTAGGGACTGGCATACCTGCTGGTGGTCGGGGCAGGCGCTTGTTCGACCATGAAGCGATTCGAAGGCGGGTGTGCAGCGATGAGCAAGGTGCAGGAGCAGATCGACGTGGACGTGCCGGTCAGCACCGCGTACAACCAGTGGACGCAGTTCGAGCAGTTCCCGCAGTTCATGGACGGCGTCGAGGAGATCACCCAGATCGACGACCGCCACAACCACTGGAAGACCAGGATCGCCGGGGTGTCCCGCGAGTTCGACACCGAGATCGTCGACCAGGTCGCCGACGACCACGTCGCCTGGCGCACCACCAGCGGCGACATCAGGCAGACCGGCATGGTTCGCTTCGAGCCGATCGACGCGACGCACACCAGGGTCCTGATGGAGATGGACTTCCAGCCCGGTGGCATGGCCGAGAAGGCCGCCGACATGACCGGCATGCTCGACCGGCAGGTGAAGGGCGACCTCAAGCGGTTCAAGCACTTCATCGAGAAGCGCGGTACCGCCTCCGGCGGCTACCGCGACACCCTCTGACCCATTCACCACAAGCGCCCCGCCGCCCTGCGGCGAGGGCGCCTGTGCCGCTGCGAGCGAAGGAGTTCCGGATGGACGGGATCGTGCTGCTGAAGGACGACCACAAGACGGTGGAGAAGCTGTTCAAGGAGTTCGAGAAGGCGGGCGCAGCCGCGCACAAACACAAGCGGGAGATCGCCGACAAGGTGATCGAGGAGCTGACGGTCCACACCTGGATCGAGGAGAAGATCTTCTACCCGGCCGCTCGGGAGGCCGCCCCGGACACCAAGGACCACGTGCTGGAGAGCGTGGAGGAGCACCACGTGGTGCTGTGGATGCTCTCCGAGCTCGCCGGCCTCGACCCGGCGGACGAGCGGTTCGACGCCAAGATGAGCGTGCTGATGGAGAACGTGCGCCATCACGTCGAGGAGGAGGAGAAGGAATGGTTCCCCGAGGTCCGCAAGACCATGGGCCGCAACCGCCTCACCGAACTCGGCGAGCAGATGGAAGCCGCAAAGCCCGACGCACCTCGTGACCCCCTGAAGGTCCCCAGCGCCCGCGAGTAACGCCGACTCGCGCTCGGCAGCCGGCCGGCGGCGGGCCGCCGCCGTAGCATCGCAGCGTGCCCGCCTCACGGCGTGCAGGACCTCACCACCGCGCTGCCCGGCGGCCCCCGTCCGCTACCACCCGAGACGGGTGGACACTCACCGGAACAGGCCCCCGACCACCCCGGCGGAACAGGAGAAGACGATGAGCGCCAGCCCTGAACTCGAACCCGTGCTGCGCGGTATCGCCGAAGCCGTCCACGACCGCGACGACCACGTCCTGCGCCGTCTCCTGGCCCGCCTCGCCGAACAGGCCACGATCGACGACCTCTACGCGCTGCGCGACGCCCTGCCCCGGCTGCGCCACTCCACGGCCGACACCGCCCACTGATCCCGCCCCCGGCGCCGCAGCAGCCGAGACCGGTCAGAGGACGAAACAGGACGGCCACGGGACCGGAGGCCCTCATCGCGGCGAGTGTGGCGAGCAGCCGCGCCGTGAGGTTCTCGCCGTCGGCGGGACGGTGGTTCGCGTGCTCGGACAGGGGCTCCGGCGCGACGATCCAGCTGACCTGCGGCAGCGTGCCCCGCGCGACCTCGTCGCCGAAGGCCGACACGAGGTCCGCGGCGGTGGCGATCCCCTTGTCGTGGAGGGGCCGGCCGGGGGCGGACTGCTTGAAGGTGGCGAACGAGGCGAGCGTGTTGTCGTTGACGTCGTCGGCCTCCTGGTAGACCTTCCAGCAGACGCCGGCCGACTTCAGGCGTTCGGTACAGGTGGTCCGGCCGAACCGCCAACTGAGCCGGGGTTTCGAGGTACGCCGCCGGTGCGCAGAGTGTGCGGGCTGTCCGGTGCGCCTGGCAACGGTCGGGATTCGGGTCCGTGCTGCGCTCTGCCCGAGCGGTCGGCCAGGGGAATGTGGGGGACGTGGAGGCTGGTTGCGTCGGCGGCCCGGGTGCACGACTTCGGCGGAGATCCGCGCGGTGACGATGCGTTGTCGGCAGAGGCGGGGGACTGGGGCAGCGCATAACGATCGTGTCACGAGGCGGGGGCTCGATGCCGGTTTCCCACTCCTTCGACCGAACAGTCCAGCGGTTCGCGAGAGCGCAGGAACCGAGCCCCGTCGGCGTGGCGTCCACTCCGTCGACCACCAGATCTCCGAGGACTCTCATGACGACGTCCGTCACGGCCGCTCCCCTGGCCGACTCCGTGGCCGACTTCCCCGTCCGGGACGTCACCCTTCGGGACCTCGCCCTTCGGGACGCGGCCCGACTCACGAGGAGCACAAGCCGGTTCGAACCTCCGGGAGTGACCACGGGCATGGTCGACGTCGAAGACTCCACCTCCTGCGGCCGCGCCGACGGCACACCGCGGCCGTCGTCGGATCCTCGGGGAGACCTGCGGCCGAACCGGCCCACGTCCGCCCGGGTGGCGAGCCTGATGCTCGCGGGCAAGGACCACCTCGCCGCAGACCGGACGCTGCTGGACCGTCTGCGGGCCGAGGACGCGACCTGCGTGGACGCGGTCCGGCGCGGCAGGGAGTTCCTCCACCGCGCCGTCAGGCTCCTGGCTGAACGCGGCCTGGAGCAGTTCCTGGACCTGGGGTGCGGACTGACGACCGGTGTGCCCGGCACCGCGCTCGCCCCGATCCACACCTCCGTCCTGACCACCCGGCCGGGCGCACGGGTCGCGTACGTGGACCGCGACCCGGTCGTGCTGGCCCACGCCCGGGCGTTGCTCGACGTGCCGGCACCCGCCCGGGTCCGACACGTGCACGCCGACATCGCCGCGACCTCGCTCATCGCGACGCTGCGGGAGCAAGCGGGCCTGGAATGGCATCGCCCGGTGGCAGCCGTCCTCGGTGACGTCCTGCACGAGCTGAGCGACCCGCAGGCCCGGTCCCTGCTCGCGGCGCTGCGCCGGGAACTGCCCGCAGGCAGCGTGCTGGTGCTCAGTCACCGGGCGGCGGACACCGGCGCACGGGCTCGCGCCGCGCGGGTGGCCGCCTGCTGGGCGCAGGCCGGTCTGCCGTGGCATCCGCGTACCCCGGACGCCGTCGATGCTCTTCTCGACGGCTGGGAGCGGCAGGACTTCGGGGCCGGGCCTGCCGCGGGCGGGGCCGTGGCGGGGGTGTACGTGACGGTGGCGGTCGGCTGCGGCGGCGGGTGGTGACCGGGCGGGCCCGGGGGTGCGCCCGCTGGACACCCCTGTCCCGGCGGGTCGGAGCGGTGTTGCAGGTCGAGGTTCGTCGAGCCGGCGGGGCAGGACGGCTGGGGCACTCTCCCGCAGGTCTCCCGGAAGGTCACCGGAGCCTGGAGCGCCGACCTCAACGGGTTTCCGTGGACGGCCAAGGACACGATCAGCGCGCCCCTCGCATCCGGCGCCGTTGCCTGCGCCGTCTATTCCGTCTGCACCGCGCAGGCGAGCGCCACGCCACCGATCTGCCCGAGACCACGTCCTGAGCGGCCGTGCCGCCGGACCGCGATCACGGTTCGGCGGCACGGCCGTTCTGAGCGCCCACGGGGCCGGGGTTGACGAAACGACCACTGGTCCGGGCCCTCCACGTGATGTCACCTTCCGTTCACGGAACGGAACTGAGCGTGTAACGGGTCCGGGACACTGTTCCGGGTATGCGAGTCGTCGGCGCAGGCGTTCTGGGAACCATGCACGCCTGGCACGCGATCAAGCGCGGTCATCGGGTGGTCCACATCGAGCGGGAGGCCGAGGCCCGGGGTGCCTCGGTACGCAGCTTCGGCCTGGTCCGGGTCGGCGGCAGGGCCGAGGGCGAGGAACTGGCGGTCGCCCAGCGGGCGCGGCAGCTCTGGGGGGAGTTCCTCGCGGCCCTGCACTGCGCGCGGGACGGCGCGGTGGAGCCGCGTACCGCCCAGCTCGCGCTTCGTGCGGTCCTGCGGGCCAGCGGCCGGTACGACTTCCTGCCGGGACGGGAGGTGCGCGAGCTGGTCGGCGCGAGAGCGGTGCGCGACGATCATGGCGAGGTGCACTGCGGCGACGCGGTCGTCCTGTGCACCGGAGCCCATCTCGGTGGCCTGGTGCGCGAACTCGTCCCCGACCTGCCGGTCCGCCGGGTCAGGCTGCAGATGATGCAGACGGACCCGCTGGGGGAGCAGCTCACCACCTCGGTCGCGGACGGGGACAGCTTCCGCTACTACCCGGGCTACGGCGGCCCGGCGCTGGACGCCCTCGACCTCGGGCAGCCCCAGCACCCGACCGCTGCCCGGCACCGGATGCAGCTGCTGATGGTCCAGCGCCGGGACGGCGGGCTGACCATCGGTGACACGCACGCCTACGACCAGCCGTTCGGCTTCGACGTCGTCGAGGACTCCTACGCCTACCTCACCGGCCTCGTCGAGTCCGTCCTGGGCCGCGCACTGCCGCCGATCCGGCGTCGCTGGGCCGGCGTGTACGCGCAGTGCGCGGACACCGCCCGGGTCGTCCACCGCCAGCAGGTGCGCGACGGCGTCTGGCTGGTCACCGGACCCGGCGGCCGCGGCATGACCTGCTCACCGGCCATCGCCGAGACCACCGCCGACCTGCTCGGCCTCTGACGCCGGCCGGACCGCCCTGCTCATCGCTCCGGCAAGGCGAACCCGAGTGTGCGCGGAGCTGCCATGCCCCGCTCACCCCGGCCCCTGTGTTGGGTCGTCCTGGACACGGCCGGGGGCGGCAAGGGTTGGCGGCGCGCTGGCGAGGTCGGCCTCGGTGAGACGGGGGAGCTGGTTGCCGCCGGCGCTCCCGTGGCCCCCGGTCGTCACTCTCGCCCGCGTCGGCCTGCCTCCCTGGTGATGAGGGACACGAAGCGATACGGGTCCTGGCTCGACAGCCTCAGTTACACTCCGCACACCATCCAGACCCGGCGTCGGCACGGGGGCCGCGGGACAGTCCCGCAAGCCTGCCTGTGCCGGTACCCCACCCCCAGACGACAAGGACCCATTTGTGGCAACCGACTACGACGCTCCGCGCAAGAGCGACGACGACGGCTCGACCGACAGCATCGAGGAGCTGAAGGCCCACCGTAGCGACAAGTCGGCCTCCACCATCGACGTCGTCGACGTGCTCGAGTCGGCCGACGGCTTGGAACTCCCCGGCGCCGACCTGTCGGGCGAGGAACTCACCGTCGCCGTGCAACCGGTCCTGAGCGACGAATTCACCTGCATCAACTGCTTCCTCGTCCACCACCGCAGCAGACTCGCACGCCTCAAGAACGGCAAGCCGATCTGCCGCGACTGCGACTGACAGATAGGCCGGTGAGGGCCCAGCGGCGTCCCGCTGGGGCACGCCGCGGTGCACTGGCCGGGGCCGCGGCGTCGCGCCGTTCACCGCAGGTGAACGGTCGCGGCCCGGCCGGGGCGATCCGAGCAGTGCAGGCGGCGCCGCCAGGTGACTGGCACGGGGTCCAGCAGATCGTCAGGCCGGTCGAGGCCGGAGCCGCAGTCGCGCTCTAGGCCGGCCGCGCGGGTGTCGGTCAGGCTGTGGCGCTCCGGCGGCTCGGCAACGCCGCACTGGCCAGGGGGCGGGCTATCGGCCGGGGCCGTCGCCGGGTTGCCGGGCGACTTCCGGGAGCGCGAAGTGCGGGTTCTCGATGATCCCGATGACTGATCCGCTCGGATCGGTCACCGATGCGGCGCGGATCGATCCGCCGACGTCGCGCACTCCTTCCTTGACGGTTGCTCCCGCGGTGACGAGTTGTCGCAGGGCCGTGTCGGCGTCGGCGACGCCCCAGTAGGTCACGGGGCCGTCGGCGGGGTCGGCATGCGGGCTCAGAGCCAGCTCGTAGCCGCCGACGTTGTAGCCGACGTAGAACGGCTCGTCGAAGTAGGGCTCCGTGCCGAGGACCGAGGTCCACCACGCCTTGCCGGCGGCGAGGTCGGGCGCCGGATACACCACCAGTCGTAGACCCAGGAACATGGGCAACCAGCCTCTCAACATGCGGACAACAATTTGATCAGGGTAGTCGTCGGCCTGTTCCCGTCGACCCACCGTCCCCGTCGGCGCCGCCGGACCTTTCGTCCGGCGCCCGGCGCGGCCACTATCCGGTGGACCTGCACCGGCACATCAATCAACGGACCGTCACCCCGGTCAGCGGCGGCTACACCATCGCCTCGGCCGCCAGCAAGCTCCCGCTCACCACACCCTCGAACGCCAACGGCGCCCTGATCACCCAGCAGGCCGCCTCGGACACCGCCCTCCAGAAGTGGAACATCGGCTGACCGAACCTCCGGACGGCCGCACTGCCCTGCCCCACACCACCCGGAGCAGGGCAGGTTCACGGGTGGATGCTCTGCCGGCCGCGCTTACCGGCCCGCGTACGCGCGCTGCCAGGGCCGGGTCCGGTCGGTCTGGACCGTGCATGGACGGGCTACGACGCCGTGGTGGCCGGCACCGGTCGCAGCTGCCGGCCGGGCCGCGGTTCCCCCGACTTCCACCTGAAGCGGAACTGGCAGTCGTTCGTCACCCGTGCATGGGGGCTGTCGGCTGGAAGCTCACCGATCCGTGGTCTGCCGCGATCACGGTGACGGTGCCCCCAGTCCGCGGACTCCATGAGACTCGGGGGCAGCTCACCCCGGATGTTGGTCAACCGTCCAAGACGGTGCGATACCATGGTCGGGCGCACGCTCCGTTCTCGAATCCGAAGGCGATCTCCATGTCTCGTATGGCGGCGAAAGACAGACGTGAGGAACTGATCGCTGCGGGATTTCGGGTGATGATCCGTGAGGGAGTTGCCAAGGCGACCACGCGCGCGATCGTGAACGAGGCGGAGATGCCGCTGGGTGTCTTCCACTACTGCTTCCGCTCGCGTGAAGAGCTGCTTCAGGAGATCCTCACCCGCTTCACCGACAGCACGGTGATCGCTGCGCGGAGAACGTTCGAGGGGGAGGGCGACCTCGGATCGCGTATCACCAAGAGCCTGAACGCGTTCTGGGGCACCGTCGAACTCAGGCCCGGAGAGCACCAGGTCAGCTATGAACTGACGCACTACGCCTTGCGTCAGGCCGGGTTCGAGGACCTGGCCCGACGCCAGTACCAGCGCTACCGGGAAGTCCATCAGGAGCTCCTGGAGGAGGTCGCCGAGGCGGCGGGGATCGATTGGGCCGTTCCGGTTCCGGTGCTGGCCCGGTACCTCAACTCGGTGCTCGACGGTGTCACCCTGAACTGGCTGGTCGATCGCGACAGCGAGCACAGCCGCGAGGTTCTGAGGCTGACCGGCGAGCATCTCTTGACGCTGGCCCGTGAGCGGTCCCGGCAGACCGCGCAGCCGGGGCCCGTGTCGTAGGGGACGTGAATTGCTACCTGTTGCGGCCGCGTAGGCCGGTGCAGTACATGGCGTCCACCAGGCGGAGGATGAAGCGGTAGGCCGAGGGGTTGTACGGGATCATGTGCATGTCCCGGCGCATCGGGAACCGATTCGTCGTGATGGCCTGGAGCCTCGTGTACGTGTGAAATCCCTCGGCCCCGTGGCGTACGCCGAGGCCGGACTCCTTCCAGCCGCCCATGGGCAGACCGAGGGCCATGTGGTTGGTCTGGGCGTCGTTGATCGTGACGCAGCCGACCTCGAACCGTTCGGCGAGGCGGCGGGCGCGCTTCACGTCCGAACCGATGATCGAGGCCTGCAGGCCGTACGTGCTGTCATTGACGAGCCGGAGGGCTTCCTCGGCATCGGCGACCTTCATCACCGGCAGCGTGGGGCCGAAGGTCTCCTCCCGCATGCACGTCATTCCGTGGTCGACGTTCACGAGCAAGGTGGGTGGGAAGAACCTGCCGGGGCCTTCGACGGCCTTCCCTCCGACGAGCACGCGGGCGCCCTTGTGCACGGCGTCCCTGACGTGGTCCGCCATGACCGCAAGCTGAGGAGGGAAGGTGACAGCGCCGACGTCGACACTACCGAGCCCGGCCGGCCGCCCCGATGTGACCTGCTGGAACCGTTCGTGCAGCAGGGTGATGTATGCGTCGTACACCGGCTCCTCGACGTAGACCCGCTCCACCGAGGTGCACATTTGGCCTCCGTTGGACAGGGCTCCCTGGATCGTGACGTTGACGGCCCGCTCCAGGGAGGCGTCGGCGAGGACGACCAGGGCGTCCTTCCCACCCAGCTCCAGCGAGCAGGGGATGAGGCGTTCGCCCGCCCGTGCCGCGACCAGTCGGCCGGTCCTGGTCGATCCGGTGAACATCACGAAGTCCACGCTGTCCACGACCGCGCTGCCGGTGGCCCCTGCGCCGGTGACGACCTGGAAGACGTCTTCGGGCCAGCCGCATTCGCGGGTCATCCGCTCCATGAGCAGCGCGGTCAGCGGTGTCTGTTCGGAGGGCTTCAGGACGACCGCGTTGCCTGCGGCGAGGGCGGGAATGGCGTCGCCGAATGAGTTGAGCAACGGGTTGTTCCACGGGCCGATGACCCCCACGACACCACGCGGCGCCCTGCGGGTGTACATGTCGCGTCCGAGGAGGAACGGGGAGAGGGAGCGAATCCTCGTGGTGGCGAGCAGGCTGCGGGCCCGCTTCGCCCAGTAGGCGAAGGCGCTGGCGCAGTAGACGATCTCGACGATCGCGTCCTCCTCCGTCTTGCCGTTCTCCTCGACGATGAGGTCGGCGATCTCCTGGCGGTGGGTCAGGAGCCAGCGGCGGCCACGCTTGAAGAACTCGGAGCGAGCGCGGGTGTCCAGTTCGGCCCAGCCCTTCTGTGCCCGCCGGGCGCGCTGCACGGCTTGGACCACCTCTTCCGCGGGCATGTCGGGGACCTCACCGACGACCGCGTCGCTGGCGGGGTTGTCGACTGCGATCGGCGGGCCTGTCGGGGGCCGCCCTGCCCGGTGCGCTCGATTCTGAGCCACGGAATCTCCTCGGTGGAGCATTGACTTCTCTTCGCTCAGAATGAGACGGTCGCCCGAACAAGTCAAGCGTCTTGTACGAGTGACCAAGTTGCGGAGGGGATGGCGGAGAACCATCTCGATCCCGCGCGGTGAAGGAGCGATTGGATGAAGAGGACCGCATCGATCGCACTGAGCGGCCTGGGCGTTCCCGAGTCACTGCGTTGGCATCAGGGGGCCCTGTGGTTCTCGGACCTCGCGCGTGGCACGGTGCACCGGTGGGACGGCACCGCGGAGCCGGAGACGGTTCTCGAGGTCCCGGGTCGGGCCGGCGGACTCGGGTGGCTGCCCGACGGCCGCCTGCTCGTCGTCTCCATGGACGGGGGCCGTGTTTATCGCCTTGAGGCCGACGGCGAGCTGGCTGAGCACGCCGACCTGAGCCACGTCGTTGGCGGCCCGCTCAACGACATGCTCGTTGATCCGGAAGGACGCGCCTACGTCGGCAACTTCGGCTTCGACTTCCACGCCTTCTCCCGAAAGCACCCGAACTCGATGCTCTACGTGCCACCCGGGCCCCCGAGGACCCCGATCGCCTGCCTGGCGCCGGACGGAAGCCTGCTCGGACTGTCGGAGCCACTGCTCTTCCCGAACGGGACCCTGCTCAGCGCCGACGGCAGGAGTGTGATCGTGGCCGAGACCCTCGGCATGCGGCTCACGGTCTTCTCCAGGAACCCCGACGGCTCCCTGGGAGATCCCGAACCGTGGGCGCCCCTCATCTCGCCGCTCCTGTGGCGCCTGGTGAATCACCGGGGAGTGGTTGGCCGCGTCACCCGCAGGATTTCGGCACTCCTGGACCATCCGGTCCTTTCCAAGTACTCCTCGTCCCTGATCGCTCCGGACGGAATCTCGTGGGACGCCGACGACACGTCCATCTGGGTCGCGAACGCCCTTCGGGGTGAATGCGTGCGAATCGCCCCCGGCGGCCGCGTCCTGGACCGGGTCGCCACGAGCCAGCGCACCCTGAGCTGCCTTGTGGCCGGACATGACGGACGCACCCTCTTCGCCGGCACCGTCCCGACCGATGATCCCGTCCGTGCCGGCGAACTCAACCGCGGCCGCATCGAGATCGTGCGGCCGTGCGGCCGGACGTAGCAGTTCGAACCCCCTCCCGGAAAGGGTGCGGAATGTGAGTACGCACACAGCGTCCCGAGGGCGCGTGAGATGGCTGGACGCTAAGAGGGCCGGATCCGCTGTCACCGCGCCGGACGAGGCCCGGATGATCCAGTTGAACAGGGCGACTGCACACCTCGACCCGCCGTTCGCCGTGGTGGACCTGGACGCCTTCGACGCCAACACCGCAGAGCTGGCACATCGGGCTGCAGGGCAGGCGACCATCCGTCTGGCCAGCAAGTCGGTCCGCAGCCGCGCCCTGATCCGGCGTGCCGTCCGACACGAGGGCTATCGAGGAATCCTTGCCTTCACCCTGCCCGAGGCCCTGTGGCTCGCAGAGGGGCACGAGGACGTGGTGATCGGGTATCCGACGGCAGACCGGGCCGCGCTGGCGCGGCTCGCCTCGGACGAGCGCGCGATCTCGCGGATCACCCTCATGATCGACTCGGTCGGCCAGCTGGACTTCGTCGACGAGGTGGTGAGCGCCCCCTGCCCCGACATCCGGGTCTGCATCGACCTGGACGCCTCGCTGGAGCTGGCCGGCGGCCGCATCCACCTGGGCCCGTACCGATCGCCCGTGCATTCTCCCCAGCAGGCTGCGGCACTCGCCCGCGCCATCCACGAGCGGTCCGGCTTCCGGCTGGTCGGGGTTATGTCCTACGAGGGCCAGATCGCGGGGATGGGCGACAACCAGCCCGGATCGCCTCTCAGGCGGGCAGCGATCCGGGCGATGCAGCGTATCTCCGCCGGTGAACTGGCCGACCGGCGTGCGGCGGCAGTGGCTGCGGTTGAAACCGTGGCGCCGCTGGAATTCGTCAACGGCGGTGGTACGGGCTCCGTCGAACAGACCGCTGCCGAACACGTCATCACCGAGATCGCTGCCGGATCGGGGCTCTACGGGCCGGGACTCTTCGACTTCTACCGGCGCTTTCGCCCCCGGCCTGCCGCCTTCTACGTGCTGCCCGTCGTCCGCCGTCCCAACGCCAGGCTCGCCACCGTGCTTGGCGGCGGCTGGATCGCCTCCGGCCCGTCCGGCCCCGACCGCCAGCCGACCCTCACCTGGCCGCAGGGCCTGCGTACCAATCCCAGGGAAGGGGCCGGCGAAGTCCAGACACCGGTCCTCGGCGCCGCCGCGTACGGATTGCGGCTCGGCGACCACGTGTGGTTCCGGCACGCCAAGGCCGGTGAACTGTGCGAACGCGTCAACACGCTCCACCTGGTGTCCGGCACGGAGATCGTCGACGAGGTCGCAACCTACCGAGGCGAGGGACACGCGTTCCTCTGACTCGTTCCCGTACAGGCCCGATCCCGCTCAGGAGGCCGTGTGTCCACCGAGTTCCACCCTCCGCCCCCACCACCGGCGGCGACCGTTGCGACAGGCACCGATCATGCGCCGAACGAGCCCGTCTCCCGTGCCTGGATCACCCTGTTCGGCCTGGTCTGGTTCGGATACTGGGCGGCGAGCCTCGTTCCCCTCCAGCTGCTGCTGCCCCAGCAACTGGAGATCATCGACCCGGTGTCCAAAGTCCACAGTTTCGCAGTCGTCAACGCCCTTGCCGGGCTGGTCTCGTTGTTCGCACTCCCGGTGTGCGGGGCGCTGTGCGACCGCTCCCGGAGCCGCTTCGGGCGCCGAAGGCTCTGGCTCGCAGGCGGCGCGCTGTCCTTCGCGGCGGGGCTGATCATCACCGGGGAGCAGACGACGGTGACGGCGGTGGCCCTGGCCTGGTCGGCGGGCATGCTCGGTCTCAGCGCTGCCACCGCCGGCTTGACTGCCATGATCGCCGACCACGTCCCCGTCAGCCAGCGCGGTGTGGTGTCCAGCGTGATCTACGGTCCTCAGGCCCTCGGCGTGGTGGTCGGCATAGCGCTCGTCGTGGCATTCGCACTGTCCCCCGCACGCGGCTACCTCGTCGTCGCGGCCCTGCTGGTCACCTGCACGGCCCCGTTCCTTGCGCGCTTCCGCGACACCTCGTGCATCTCCGAGCCTGCGCTGAGCCTGCGCACCCTGCTCGGCTCCATGGGCCGCTCGCTCAGGAACCGCGACTTCGCCTGGGCCTTCGGAGGACGGTTCCTGGTCAATCTGGCGAACTCGCTGGGGGTCTGCTACACCCTCTACTTCCTGACCGACGATCTGAAGGTCCCCGATCCGGCCGGCAGCCTCCTCGCCTGTACGGCCCTCTACCTCGTGGCCGGCATCCTGGCCAGCTCCGTCTCCGGCGTGCTGTCCGACCGCCTCCTCAGACGACGGATCTTCGTCGCACTGGCGGCGCTACTCCAGGCGGCCTCGGGGTTCCTTCTGGCGGTCTTCCCCGGCCTCGGCGTCGCACTGGTGGCGTCGGCCGTCATGGGCGCGGGGTTCGGTGCGTACATGGCCGTCGACCAAGCCCTGATCACCCAAGTCCTTCCCCGAGCCGAGAGCCGGGCCCAGGACCTCGGGATCATGAACATCGGCACGCTCGTCCCGCCCTCACTCGCCCCTCTGATCGCCAGCTTCATCATCGCCTCCGACGGCGGCTATCCGCTCCTGTTCTCCTGCGTCGGCGTGGCCGCGACCGCGGGGGTCCTGCTCGTCTACCGGGTCCGGTCCGTCAGATAGAGACGCCGAGTCACCCTAATTGCGGCCTCCCGAAAGGAAGGAAATCAGTGGAAGCACTTCCCTCCGGCACCGTCCGGAACAGAGTGAATCCGAAACCGGACACCTGGCGGAACTGGGCCGGGAACGTCGCCGCCCGTCCGGCCCGAGTCGTCTTCCCCGCCTCGGTGGAGGAACTGCGCGATGCCGTTCGCCAGGCGGCCGAGGACGGCCTGACCGTGAAAGCGGTGGGCAGCGGCCACTCCTTCACCACTGCGGCCGCGACCGACGGCGTTCTGATCCGCCCCGACCGGCTCGGTGGCATTCGCGCGATCGACCCGAAGGCCGGCACCGTCACCGTCGAGGCCGGCACCCGGCTCAAGACGATGAACGTGGCTCTGGCCCAACAGGGCCTGTCGCTCACGAACATGGGCGACATCATGGAACAGACCGTGGCCGGCGCCACCAGTACAGGTACTCATGGCACAGGCCGCGCATCAGGCGCGATCGCGGCGCAGATCCGCGGCCTGGAGCTGGTGACGGCCGACGGTTCGCTGCTGAGCTGCTCCGCGCGTCAGAACCCGGACGTGTTCGCCGCGGCGCGCGTCGGACTCGGTGCCCTGGGCGTCATCAGCGCTGTCACGTTCGCTGTCGAGCCTCTTTTCCTCCTCTCCTCACAGGAGGAACCGATGACGTTCGACACGGTGACCTCGACCTTCGACGAACTCCACGCGAACAACGACCACTTCGAATTCTACTGGTTCCCGCACACGGACAACTGCAATACGCTGCGCAATAACCGAACCATCGGCCCCTACGCCCCGTTGGGTCGGCTCAAGGCATGGTTCGGTGACGAGTTCCTTTCCAACAATGTCTTCCAGGCCCTCAATTCCGTGTGCCGGACCATTCCTGCCGCCGTCCCGGCGGTCGCGCGGATCACCAGTCAGGGCCTCTCTGCAAGGACCTACACGGACATCCCGTACAAGGTCTTCACCACCCCGCGCCGCGTTCGGATGATCGAGATGGAATACGCCGTCCCCCACGAGGCCCTCCTCGACACCCTCCGCGAACTCAAGGCCATGATCGAGCGATCCGATCTGCGGATCAGCTTCCCCGTCGAGGTCCGTACCACGCCCGCCGACGACATCACCCTCTCCACAGCGTCCGAACGCGACAGTGCCTACATCGCCGTCCATGTGTACCGGGGAATGCCGTATCGGCAATACTTCGCTGAAGCAGAGCGCATCTTCGTCGCCCATGGGGGACGCCCGCACTGGGGGAAGCTCCATACCCGGGACGCCGCTCACCTTACGCGCGCCTACCGTCGTTTCGACGAGTTCAGGGCACTGCGCGACCGGCTCGACCCTGGCCGCCGCTTCACCAACGGCTACCTGCGCCGGGTGCTGGGCGACTGACGGCGATTCCCGATGATGCTGCCAGGTCAGGGCGATGACACCGGCCGCGGCGCCCACGGCGAGACCGACTACGCGGGGAACCAGGTCGACCGCCTGACCTCGTACATGCTCCTCCTGGCGGGGTGTCTTCGACAGCAACGAACTGCTCGCGGACTGCAGCCCCGGGAATCAGCGCGGCGGCTCGCCCGCCCCGCGTCGCCCGGTGCGCGCCGCATGACCGCGGTGCACGAAGCAGCTGCGCCCGGGCAGAATTGTGGCTATGGACAAGGCGGAGGAACGCCGACGACTCCTGGAGGCGTTCCCGGCGGAGCGGGTGGCGGAGGAATCCGCCGCCGCGTTGGTGCGGGAGGCACCGGCCTACGCGGGACGTGACGAGGCGAGCCTTCGGCGCGACATGCTGGGCATCGTCGAAGCCGTACTGTCCACGCTGCGGGCGGGCCGGGAGCTGTCGGCCGAGGAGTCGGGGCGGTTCGAGGAGTTCGGTGCGCTTCGGGCCGAGCAGGGGATCGGACTGGAGCCGTTGCTGGAAGCCTTCCGGCAGACGTCCCGACGCGCGTTCGACGCCCTCTACGCCACCGCCCGCCACCATCCGGACCCGGCTGCGGCGCTGGAGCTGACCAGGGAGCTCTGGGCCTGCACCGACGCGGTCTCCATCGCGATGGTGCGCGGGCACCGCCGCCACGAGGCCGAACGGGTACGCGCCGACCAGGAATACCGAACCCTGCTGCTGAAACAGTTGCTCCTGGGTGAGCTGCCGCCGGACTGGCTGCCCACGGCGGCCGGGGTGCTCGCTCTGGACCCACGAGCGGAGTACCGGGTCTGCTACGCGAGGCCCGAGGCGGGCGAGGACGTCCGGGAGGTGGAACGGGGACTGCGCGGCCATCTGCTGGTGCATCTGGCCGAGCCCGCTGCCCAGCACGTGGTCGGCCTGACGACCGGCCGCCCGCGCTGGACGGTGAACCTGCCGGTGGGCCTCGGCCCGGCTCGGCCACTGGCGCGGTTGAACGAGTCGCTGGTCCAGGCCCGGCGGGCGAACGAGCTGGCGCTCGCCTTCGGTCTGCGCCGTCCGGTGGTCGACGGAGAGCTACCGCTGCACAGCGCGGTGCTGGCACTTCCGGAGACGGGCGAGCTCCTGGCCGGGCGGTGCTTCGGCCACGTCGACGGCAAGCGCCGCCGCACTCTCGTCACCACGCTCGACGCCTACCTGAAGGCCGGCGCCAACGCCGACGCGGCCGCTGCCGCGCTCTTCGTGCACCCCAACACGCTGCGGTACCGCCTGCGGGGTTTCACCGCCGCGACGGGGCTCGACCTGGCGCACGGGGAGGACGCCATGACCGTCTGGTGGGCGCTGCGGCACCTGGAGGCCGCGAGCCGGCACCGAGAGCCGCCCGGGTGACGGTCGGAATCGTGTCCCTTCACACGTCGGAAGGCGCCGCACACCGTGACCGACGGGGCCCCAGATCCGAAGCGGTACCCGCACCGCGGGCAGGCAAGTTGTCGCCACCGACAGTTTCGACCCGCTCGCGCTGTCCCGAGCTCCATGGTGGGAGGCCCCGCCCGGCAGACACAGTGGGGGTGTCCGGGCAGCGAGATCCCCCGCAGGACTGTCCGGCCGCCGTTCGGGGCCCGGTACACCGGTGCCCGGGCGGGCTCCCGTACGACGTCGGACCGTGAGGACGGACGGTGCCGTGCCACCAGTGGCGTGAACGGAGTACGCGAAGTGATGAACCGGCTTCTTGCACGCGTCACACGGCGTGCCTCGGCCACCGAGGCCGTGTCACCGGCCGCTGGTTCGGACACGGCTCGGACCGCCCGAGCGGGCGGCGCGGGAGCCGATCAGCAACCACGAGGGAAGGCCGAGCACCGTGACCCAACAGTACGGCGACTACCAGAACGAGATCTACTTCGACGGCCTGCGCGGGGTCCTGCCCACGCTGCCGACGACGTACCCGGAACTTGAGGCGGGGGCCTGGGCGGCGCTGCCTCCGGCCGTCCGCTCCTACGTGGCGGGCGGTGCCGGGGACGAGCACACCCAACGCGCGAACGTCCGGGCCTTCGAACGGTGGGGCCTCTACCCCCGCGTGATGGTCGGCGCCACCCGCCGCGACCTTTCGGTGGACCTGTTCGGCCACACCCTGCCCTCGCCGCTGTTCATGGCCCCCGTCGGCGTGATCGGACTGTGCGCGCAGGACGGCCACGGCGATCTCGCCACCGCCCGGGCCGCAGCCCGCACCGGCGTTCCGATGATCTCCTCCACCCTCACCGCCGACCCGCTGGAGCAGGTCGCCGACCGGTTCGGCGACACCCCGGGATTCTTCCAGCTCTACACCCCGACCGACCGCGACCTGGCCGCCAGCCTGGTCCGGCGCGCGGAGACCGCAGGGTTCAAGAGCCTCGTCGTGACACTTGACACCTGGGTCACGGGCTGGCGCCCGCGTGACCTGGGCACCTCCAACTTTCCCCAGCTGCGGGGCCACTGCCTGGCGAACTACTTCACCGACCCCGTCTTCCGCGCCCGGCTCGCCAAGGCACCCGAGGACGACCCGGGCGCGGCGATCCTGGAGTGGGTCACGATCTTCGGCAACCCGCTGACCTGGGACGACCTTCCCTGGCTCCGCTCACTCACCGATCTGCCGATCATCCTCAAGGGAATCTGCCACCCCGAGGACGCCCGCAGGGCCAGGGACGGCGGCGTCGACGGGATCTACTGCTCCAACCACGGCGGTCGCCAGGCCAACGGCGGCCTGCCCGCCCTGGAGGCGCTGCCCGCCGTGGCGGAGGCCGCCGACGGCCTGCCCGTCCTCTTCGACTCCGGCGTGCGCACCGGCGCGGACGTGGTGAAGGCACTCGCCCTCGGCGCCACGGCGGTGGGCATCGGACGACCCTACGCGTACGGGCTGGCGCTCGGCGGCGAGGACGGTATCGTCCACGTGCTGCGTTCCCTGCTCGCCGAGGCCGACCTGATCATGGCGGTCGACGGCTACCCCACGGTGGCCGACCTGACCCGCGACGCGCTGGTGAGGCTCTGACGCTCACAGCCGGCGTCACGGTTCGGGCGCGGTCCGGCGAGGGCCGCGCTGCGGCCGTCCGCGCCGTGGGTCCGCGAACTCCACCGGGAGCCCGTTGACCGCCTCCGGCTCGTCCACGTCGACGTTGCCACCGGTCACATGATGCAGCTTCCCACGATTGATTCAGCAGGGGCTCGGCACGTCAACAGCTATCTCGACTCCTTCAACCGGCGCGTGGCCGCGGTGATCGAACGCGACCCGTTCCATTCGGACGGAGACGAGGACAACGACGAGGAGGCGGCGGAAGAGCTTCGCGATCTCATCTCTGGCCTGGTGATGAGTTTGCGAGAGCGTTTGCTGCTCGGGGTCGGGAGCGCCTTAGTGTGGAGGGAGTGGATCTCGCCGAGATTCGGTTCTGGTTCAACTTCTGGGCTCTGCCGCTGATTGAGGGTTCCGTGTCGACCGTGATCGGGTGGTGGGCATGACCTCGGCGTGATGGATTCGGTGCGTGTGGCGGACCTTCTCTTCCCGGGAATCGGTGTTGAGGTCGAGGAGATGGTCCTTGGGGATAGTGAGGTTCGTCTCGCCTTGCGGTCGGTGGCGGCAAAGGCCGTCTGCCCGGGGTGCGAGCGGAGATCATCGCGGCTGCACTGCTACTACCGGCGCTGTCTTGCGGACCGTCCGGTCGCGGGTCGGCGGGTTCGGTTGGACCTGAGGGCGCGTCGTCTCGTAGGCGGCAACGACCGTTGCGGGGCGGACGTTCGCCGAGCAGATCCCGGCTTTGACGTCCCGCCACGCGCGTCGCACGACCGCGCTCACCGCTCAGCTCACCGACACCGCCCTGGCCCCTCGACGCGTTCCCGTACCAGGAATAGGAAGAGGTGCAGCGACCACGTCCACCAACCCGCCCCGCACACCGAACACCTCCGACATCGTCAGCTCGTTCGACGACGACGACCCCGCCTACACCATGGGCCGCGCCGCCGCCATGACCGGAACCACGGCCGGCTTCCTGCGCACCCTCGGCGACCAGGGCCTCATCACCCCGCTACGCTCCGACGGCGGCCACCGCCGCTACTCCCGCTACCAACTACGCATCGCCATGCGCGCCCGCGACCTCGTCGACCAGGGCACCGCCATCGAGGCCGCCTGCCGCATCATCGTCCTCGAAGACCAACTCGAAGAAGCCCTGCGCATCAACGAACAGCTTCGCCACGACGCCGGACAGCCGCCCACCGCCGACACCTGACCCCGGCGTCACCGCCTGGCCCGGACGGGCCGCCTGCGGCCCGGTGACTTCCACCCCTGGGCGGTGCGACAGAACGCGGGGAGGGCGTCACCCACAGGGTCACGGCTTCCAGTGCCTCCAGGCCTTCGCGGACTTCTCCGGCCATCCCAACACCGACGACGGCCCGGCGCCTGCGTCGACGAGACGACGTGGCGTCCTGTTGCTGTCGCCGAGACACCGGCCCTGTGCCGGACCGGCGGAGATGCACCCCGCTCTTCGGAAGGCGACGGCTTCCGGGTGCTTGCCCGCCGAATTGCGCTTGGCAAACTCGCCGCAATCCCTTGACCCTTATTTCGTATATCACATACATTTCGGGTACTCCGAAGCCGCGGAGGGAGACCTTCCGGCGGACGGTCGGGGGGCGAGTCCACCTCGGCCCGGTACTCCGGCTCCTCTCATCCCCGGCCCCGCGATCGAGGCACGGCAGCGCCGGGGCGCGGAGACGGCGGACGGCGCCGGCGGTGAGTCCGCAGTGGTCCGAGCCGGGCCCGCCCGCGAGGGCGGGCAGGACGCTCACCACACCGCCGTGACCGGGTGTCGCCCGCGCGATCGCCGAAGCATGGACCGCCCCGGACGAGTGAGCAACACCTCAGGTGAGGGGCGGCGCAACCGGCCGGGAGAGGACTCAGATCGTGATAGCACCGCAAAGCCGGGCGGAACGGGACCCCGCCGCGAAGAGCAAGACCGACGCCGTCTACGAGAGCCTGCGCGACGCCATCGTCCAAGGGAAACTCAAACCCGGCGAGCGGATCAACATGAACGAGCTGGCCCGCACGCTCGGCATCAGCAAGCCCCCCATCCGCGAAGCGGTGAAGAGACTGGAAGCCGACAGACTGCTGGTCTCACGGATCCACGCGGGTGCCACCGTGGCGCCGATCGACGTCGCCGAGATGCGAGGTGTCTTCCTCGCCCGCGAAACCATCGAGACGCTGGTCGCCCAGCTCGCGGCCGAGCGGATGGACGACACCCGGTTCGCCGAACTCGAGGACACCCGGCAGGCAATGCGTGACGCACTGGACGCCGGCACACTGGAGAAGATGGCGGAACTCAACTCCCGCTTCCACCAGACCCTGGCCCAGAGCGCGGGTCACCGCGTCCTGCACGACCTCACCGAGCAACTGCTGCTCACCATCCGCCGCTACCGCGTCACCGTACCGATGGGCGACCGGGACTGGCGCTCCGTGGTCACCGAGCACGACGTGATCATGGACGCGCTGCGCCGGCGCGACCCGGTGGCGGCCGCGGACGCGCTCCGCGCCCACATCGGCTCCCAGGCCGTGCACGAGGTCGAGTGTTCCTACTGAGCCGGCAGGGTGTCGCGTTCCCCGGGTCCGCCCGTCGGGCGCCTCCGCGAGGTACCCCGGAGCAGGCCGCGGGCTTGTCCGGTGCCCGCTTCCGGTGTCGGCCCCGAGGTGGCCGAGGCTGCCCGAAGGCGCCGGGCCGCCATGATCGTGGCCCGCATGTCTTGACACGGGCCACGAGTGTGATCGCGGACGAGTGATTGCCGGAATCGACGGCGCGAGGGCCGTGAGGCTGTGCCTGCGCCTGCCGGTTGCTCTCCACGGTCGGGTCTCGGGGGTGGGTTGTCGAGGGCGGCGTGCCGGGTGGTGGTGCCGCCCTCGATGGGTGGTCGGGTGTCAGGCGGGCCCGATCCAGAACTCGATGGAGCGGGGCGGGACGGTGATGGTGAGGGTCGGGCCCGTCTTCGTTTCGATGCCCTGGTTGTTGGTCGTGGGTCCGAATCGGATTCCCTGGAAGGCGCCGGCGGTCTGGGTGTTGATGGTGTAGGTGAAGGGCGTGGTGGGGTTGCGGTTGGTGATGACGAGGACGGGCTTTCCGGCAGGGGTCCTCCAGGCCATGATCCGGTGGTCCCGGTAGGGGAGTCCGTCGCCGGCGAGCGGCTTGTCCACGCCGTAGCGGACGGAGTCCCAGGGCATGTACTTGAGGAAGCCGTTGACGGCGTTCCAGTGTCGGGGGTTGAAGTCCCAGTGTCCGGCGGGGATGTTCGGGAAGTGCGAGAAGTTGGTGTCGCTCGGCGGGCGCCAGAAGCCGAGGCCGTAGCCCAGCGACTCGGAGTTGGTGGTGGGCTTGAGGGCGTGCAGCCAGAACCAGGTGGGGGAGTTCTGGAAGGTCATCCAGTTCATGATCGACTGGGCGGTGTTGATGCACTGGAACTCGGGAGTGAATTCGTTGTTGAGGTACTCGAACTCGTTGTTGAAGACGGGCCTGCCGTCTGCGCCGGTGGTGAAGTTCCGGGTGATCTGTTCGGTGCTGTCCTTTCCGATCCGGTGGTAGGTCCAGGCGTCGACCAGGGCGTTGGCCGCCGGGGTGTTCCTGATCGTTGAGCCCTGCTTGCCGTCCCAGCCGTCCTGGCTGGCGACGTGGATCATGGCGTTCGGATAGGCGGCCTTGATCTTGGGGGCCACGGCGAGGAACGTCTTGCGGTAGTTGTCACCGGTGTAGTAGCAGGTGGAGTAGTCGGCCAGGGCCGACGGCTCGTTCTGCAGGCCCCACATGGAGATCGGGACGTTCCGGGAGGAGAGGTAGTTCAGGTCGGCGACCATGGCGTCACCCAGCGCGCTCAGTGCGGCGGGGGTGAAGGAGGCGAGCGTGGCTCCTCGGCCGATCAGGGAGTTGTTGGCCTTCCACGCGGGGGCGGGTGACCAGTACTCGGCGGAGACGCCTTCGATGCCCGCCTGCTGGATCATGTCGGCGAGCAGCGCGGTCTGTCCGGCGTAGCGGTCGATGAAGTACTTGCCGGTGGGGTCGACGCCGCGGTGGTAGAGGCCGAGGGCGAGGCGGCAGTAGCGGAACCCGTGGTCGCTGCGGCCGGCCTTGAGCATCTGCTGGTAGAAGCGGGTGCGTTCGCTGGTGGTGAGGTCGTAGGGGACGCCGGTGGCCTCGGTGGGCAGGCCGGCGTTGCCGGAGGCGATGGAGTCGGACTGGATCTCGAAGCCCAGGCCCTTGATGGTCTGCTTGGCGGCCTGGTCGAAGCGGATGGTGTAGCTGCCCGTAGTGCCGTCGGGGGCCGGGGCGGGGTCGCCGACGGCGAAGGCGGGGCCGGCGGTCGCGAGGTTGAGCAGCGGGGAGGCGGCGGCTGCGGCGCCGGCGACGGCGGCGCCGCGCAGGATGGATCGGCGGCTGATGCCGTGGGGTTCGGGTCTGGACATGGTTTTGCTCCGTGGGGGACGGGTGTGTGGCGGGGGTTGGAGGTTGGCCGGTGCCGGCTGCGGGGGTGCGGCCGGTTTCGGGAGGGGAGGGGTGTTGTGGCGCGCCGGGCGGGCGACCGGTTGGTCGGTGCGGTGCCCGGGAGCGGCAGTGTGAGGTTGGCCGGTGGGTGGGTGGGTGCGGTCCGGGGGCTCGGTGCTTCGCGGTGTCGGACCGTGGGGGCGATCGGGGTCCGCACCACGGGGCTTCGGGGCTCGACGGTGGCCGGGCCGGCCGGTTCCGGGGTCTGCCGTCGGGGGATAGGCCCGGGCCGGCGGGTGCGGAAGCGGCTGTCAGGGAGATGACGGTGAGTCTGGGCGCGGTGGTGCTACGGCGTGGGTCTCCTTGTGCGACGGGCTGCGGCCGGTCCGTCCCGGTACGTGCGGGGCGGGGAGGGCCGGTGGCGATCCGGCTCCGAAGCGGCGCGGTGTCGAAACGTCGGCGCAACTGCCGGAACCGTGGACGCAACATATGCGATATACGAAATGAATGCCAGGGGTGTTGCCGTCCCATTTCCCGGTGAAACCGGATCTCCGCCGACCGGGTCGGCGTACGCCGCATTCCGGTCGGTTCTGACGGACCGTCCCGCGCTTCGTCCGGGAAGGGGGCGCCTGTCGGTCCCCGTCGCCGACCGCGCCGGCCGGCCGGGCGGTCGTGTTGCCGGCCCCCAGGGGGCGTCGGCGCCCCCGCGCGTGGGGTTCGCCGTGCCGTGCGCTGCCGTCGGTCGCACCCTCCGGGCCCACGGGTGAACCGGGGCGTGGAGGCCGGTGTGTGGGATGCCCAGGCCCTGTGCCCGGCCCCGGTCGCCCTTCCCAGGGGGGGCGACGGTACGTGCCGCGATCGGTGGGCGGGAAGGTCTGTCCGGGATAGGTCGCGTCAAGCCCTGGTCATGCTTTCGTATATCGGATAAATTCCTTCCACATCGCAGGACCTTCCGATCCCGGGCCGGCACTGCGACGCCCTACCTGTACTCCGTTCATTCCCGGGCGTATCCGTGAGCGGAATGTTCTCGTCCTTCCGGCCACGGATCGGTGCCGCGCGGTATGCCCGCCGCCGGCGCCATCGTGTCCCCGCCAACAGCCAGGGTGACGGCATCACCACCGGTCGCGGCGGTGTAGGCCTCGACGAGACCGCGCGGTAAACCATCAGTCGCGGCTTAGAGATCCAGGCCGGGTCCACCGAGCCGGCCGTCACCCACCCACACGCTTTCCACCGCCGGCGGCCCCCATCGACCGCACCGCCCGTGTGCGGGCCCGCTTCCTCCCGCCTGCGATCAGGGCCGGCCGCTCCGGCCGAGGCCCGCGTGCCTCCTCAAGACTCCGGGCACCGACGGACCGGGTGGGGCCCGTCGGTACCCGGCCCCGGCCGGCGCCCCGGACACCGATGCTGCCCCGCCCACACCCACCCACCACCCGGAAGGACCCGGTGGCCGACCATGCTCCGTAACGCCCTCGAACCCTGGCACCTGCTCCTCGTCGTCGCGGCGATCGCCCTCCTGTTCGGCTCCAAGAAGCTCCCCGACCTCGCCCGCGGCCTCGGCCGCTCCATGCGCATCCTCAAGGCCGAGACCCGCGCTCTGCACGAGGACGGCCCCCGCACCGACGCCGAACCGGACCCCCTCCCAGCCATCGAACCGGCCACTGCGGCCGAACCCTCGCCACCGCGACCGACCACCACCGCCGCCGGGCCCGCCGGGACAAGCCCGTCGGTCCGATGACCGCCATGACCCGCCCGACCCGGCGCCCTCTTGAGCGCCTGGCCTCCCCCGGCGCACCCCGAGTGGCCGCGGACGCCACTGCGCGCGGGGCCCTACCACCGGTGAGGCGTCCGCTTGCAGATGCGCAGCGAGCCGACGGACTTCCGCTTCATTGGTGTCGGCGCCGTCGTGAACCGCGGGGGCCTCGACGTCGGAGCCGCCGGCCCGCGCGGGCCGGCGGACGCGGCGGCCTGGCCCGGAAGCGGGACTGTGCCGGGTGTCGGGGGGAGTTCCTTCGCCAGGCACGACGCCGTGCTGGCGGGCGCCGCACCGCGGTGGTAGGCCGGGCTGGCGGCCCCGCAGAGGCCTCCGACCCGCGAGTGCCTCCCGGCATGACAAGCGGACCCTCGCTTACCCGCGACTCGTGAATGAAGCCCGGGTTCAGGCGGGTGGGTGGGTGAGGCCGGCGCGGGTGGTGGAGAGCTTGGCGAGGATGCGGGCGACGTGGTTCTCGACGGTGCGGGTGGAGAGGAACAGGGCGGCGGCGATGTCCTTGTTGGTGGCGCCGGAGGCGAGCAGGTCGCGGATCTGTTCCTCGCGGGGGGACAGCCGGTCGCCGTAGCCGGCCCGGCCGCGCGGGTTGAAGGTCAGCCGGCCGAGTTCGCGCAGCAGGCGGTGGCAGCGGGCCGCGTCGGAGGCCGCACCAAGGCCTTCGAACGTGGCGATCGGCCCGGTCAGGCGCGCCTCGGTCTCGGCGGGGTCGGTGCGGGTACGGGCGGCGCGTTCGGCGGCGAGGGCGGCCCGGTAGGGGCGGCCGATGCCGCTCCATCGTGCGGCCGCGAGATCGAAGGCCGCCATCGCGGCGTCGGGGTCGCCGGTGCGCAGCAGCAGGCCGCGGCACAGGTGGCGTTCGGCAACGGCGCCGGGCGCGTCCCGGCCCGCGGTCTCGGTAGCGTGGCGCGCGGTCAGGGCCTCGGCCTCCTCGGTGCGATTCAGGGCGAGGAGGATCTCGACGGCGGTGGGGACGAGGTCCCAGGCGTGGGTCCAGGCCTCCTTGCGGTCAAGGAAGGCGAGGAAGTCGAGCGGGCCGGTCAAGGTACGCCAGGCGGCCTGGGGGTCGCCTCGGTTGAGGTGGAGGCGGGCGGCGCCGGCGGCGGCGCCGAGCGCCTCCAGGTGCAGGCCCTCGCGGGTGAGGACCTGTTCGAAAGCGGTAGCGGCCTGGGCGGTGCCGCCACGGGCGGCGGCGATCAGGCCCCGGACGGTGGCCAGCCAGCCACCCGCGTCCAGCGGACTGTCCGGATGACGCTCGTGGAAGGCGGCCAGGCCCCGCTCGGCCTCGCTCCAGTGCCCGGCCTGCCAATCGAGCATGACCTGGAAGGAGTGGCTGTACGGGTCCATCATCTGCATGTGGGTACGTGCCGCCATCGCGCTCTCCTCGGCGAGCGCCGCCGCTGCCCGCGCGTCGTTGCCGACGGCGATCGCGCCCACGACACTCATGCCGAGAAAGGACACCGTGCCCTGGAGCACGCGCACATCGTCACTCTCGCGGGGCAGCGCCGCCACCACCTTCGCCGCGGCGGGATCGGCGGCCACGCACAGCTGGCTGAACCTGGCAAGGTGCAGCACCGCCTGGGCATAGTGGTCCCCGCCGGCCTCCGGCAGGCCCCATCCGCGCTCGACCATGGCCCGCTGCTCGGCGAGCGAGAACCGGCCCGTCCTGGACAGACCCAGCAGGCCGAGCATCCTGGCCGTGTAGACCGGGTCGGTTCCCTCCACCTCGGACAGGGCGGTCAGCATCTCCTCCTCACCCCCCGGATCACATTTCTTGTAGATCAGTGCCGTCGCGACGGCCGCTCTGATCCGGCCGCGAGCCGCGGTGGGCAGGCCGGGCAGCAGCATGATCCGACGCAGCGCCGCGACGGAGGCACCGTGGTCGGTACGGAAGTGTGCGGCCAAGGCCATGGCCATGGCCGCACGCGTGAGCTGTTCGGGGGTGAGGCCTGGCTGGTCGAGGATCTCCTGCAGGAGCGTGGCGGCGGTGCCGTGGTCGCCGACCGCGGTGGCCTGTTCCGCTGCGGCCTGGGCGCGGGACAGCCACGCCGCCCGGTCACCCAGAGCACGGGTATGGTGGGCGATCTGCACCAGCGGCGCAGGTTCGAGAGTCTGCAACACCTCCAGGACCCGCCGGTGGACACGGTTGCGCACCGGCCCCGGGAGAGAGCCGTAGACCGCCTCCCGCGCGAGGACGTGCCCGAACCCGTAGGAGTCCGGGCCCACCTGCCGCAGCACCGCCCCACCGAGCGCCTCCAACAGGGCCGCCTCACCCCGCTCCTCGTCCAGGCCCGCCGCGTCGGCCAGCAACGCCTGCCCGGCCGGAACCGCGAGCACCGCCGCCGTATCCACCAGCACCGCCGCCTGCGGCCCCAACCGCGCCCGGCGCTCGGCCAGCACCTCACCCAGACTCCGCGGCACACGCAACACCGCGAGATCCGTGCCGCGCGGCGAGCCGGCGAGGGAGACCAGATCCTCCTCGATCACCAGCGGCAGACCCCCGCTGCGCTCCAGCAGGGTTCGCACCAGCGCCGGCGCCGGCTCGTGGCCGAGCACCTCGCGGGCCATCGCCCGCAGTTCCGGCTCGCCCAGCGGGCCGAGCCGGATCTCGGCCCCGCCCGTGCCCGGTGAACGCCGGAACGCGGCACCGAGTACGGGCCCGCCGCCGGGCAGGTCCTCCGCCCGGTAGGTCAGCACCAGCGCCGCATCGGCGGGCATGTCGCGCGCGAGCAGAAGCAGCAGCTCCCGGGTCGCCTCGTCCGCCCAGTGCACGTCCTCCACGACCAGCACCGCCGGCGCGATCGCCTCCAACAGCGTCCGCACGCCCGACACCACCCGGAACCGCTGCCCGCCTGACCCGGGGGAATCCGGCGGTGACGGCGGCGGCGTCGGAGGCAGCACGCCGGCCAGCCCCGGCAGCAGGGGCGCCAGCGCCCCCGCCGACACGTCCAGCCGCTCGACGGGCGGCAGCCACGGTCCGATGCGGCGTAGTGCGTCGATCACCGGCCCGTAGGCCAGCGGCTCCCGTAGCGGATGGCACCCGCCCGACAGGACCCGCCGACCCTCGGCGCGCAGCGCCGCCGATGCCTCCGCGACCAGCCGCGACTTGCCGACCCCCGCCTCCCCCTCCACCAGGATCACCGCCGGACGCCCCGCGCCCGCCGCGCCCAGCAACTCCCGCATCTCACGTTCGCGACCCGCGAACGCACACCCCCCGGAGAAGGCCGCTCCGCCACCCAGACCGTCCATACCCAGCTCCCATCACCGCGGGGGCCCCATAGTCGGAAAGGAGCGCCGCACCGGGATCGATTCCACCGTAACCCCGGCCATCGCAGACCGGTGAGAACGTGCGCTTTCGGGCCGTGACGCAGCCTCTCGGGAGCTTTAACCCCCACCAGGTCCTGGGCCCAGCCCGGGGCCCCCGGCGAGGTGGGCCGGTTCGTCACTGCGCCGAGCAGCGCCGTTCCGCCGGACGAGCCGAGCCCCACCAACCCAGGGCGGCTGATCAGTGGCTTCGAGTTCCGGGCAGCCCGGCCGAGGGCCAGGGTCCCGAGACGGCCGAAGGTTCGTTCACCCTGCCGTGGGGTGGGCAGGGTGTGGGTGTGAGTGGAACCGAGTACGGCTTCGATGCGGCGAGGCTGCGTGCGGCGCGGACGGCGGCCGGGGTGTCGGCGGCTCGGATCATGCGGGTGACCGGGGTGTCGGAGCGCGCTGTGTTCCTCTATCTCGCGGGCTCGCGGGTGCCGCGTCCGGGGCACCTGGTCCTCCTGGCCGCCGCCGTGGGTGTCGCGCCGGCGGACCTGTGTGCCGTCGACCAGGAGCGCCTGGCGCACCTGCGGGTGTTCACCAGCCGCAGCCGCGCGCGGATGGCCACGGTCCTCGGTATGGCCGAGGCCACCTATCGGGAGCTGGAGAACACCGGCCACCGGGGCCGGGCCGCCCGCGTCCGCTACGACCCGGACCAGGGTCGCTGGACGCCCTGGGAGCACTGGGCGGCGCCCCTGTTCGGCGTCACCCCGGAGCGCCTGGCCGCCGCCGGGCAGCGTACCCGGGAGCGCTGCCGGGCCGAGCGCGAGCGGCGCTGGGCGAGGATGCGCGAGCGCGACCCGGCCCGCACCGCCGCGGCGGAATTCCTCGCAGCAGCGGATGCTGATCAGCGCCGAGGTGTAGAAGACACGTTGGAGGTGTCGGCTGTAGCGGGTGGGGCGGTGCAGGTTGCCGCTCACCTTCCCGGAGTCACGAGGCAGCGGGGAGACGCCGGCGAAGGCCGCGAGACGGTCCGGGTCGGCGAAGGCTTCCATATCGCCGCCCGTGGCAGCCAGAAACTCGGCAGCCAGGAGGGTGCCAATGCCGGGCATGCTCGCGAGCACCTCGGCGTGGCGGTGCCGGCGAAACCGGCCCTCGATGAGCTTGTCCGTCTCCGAGATCCTCTCGTTGAGGGTCATCACATCTCCCGTGAGGGACCGCACCACGTGGGCGGTCATCTCCTCGCTGGGCCGCAGAGGTGCGAGGTCGCGCCGGATGCGCGCCTGATCGGCGATGACGGCCGCGTCCTTGGCGTCGGTCTTGCCATCACCCCGGTATCCCTCGGAGGCCCGGTTGACCACCCGACCGGGGATGGAGAGCAGCTGCTGGCCGTGGTTGAGCAGAACGGCGATGACCAGGGCGGCCCCGTCGTCGGCCAGGTCGATGCCCCTGAGTGGTTCGTGACCGAGAGCGAGAACGTCTCCG
Source organism: Kitasatospora sp. NPDC002965 (assembly GCF_040611255.1). Taxonomy (NCBI): domain Bacteria; kingdom Bacillati; phylum Actinomycetota; class Actinomycetes; order Kitasatosporales; family Streptomycetaceae; genus Kitasatospora; species Kitasatospora sp. NPDC002965. The sequence goes on from NZ_JBEXNT010000008.1 coordinate 93,210, forward strand.
AGGACCTTGAGCAGTTCGGTCTCGTCGTTGGCGGGGTAGGGACAGCTGACCGCCCCACCCACCGCAGCGGGACCTACCAGTCGGTGCCGGTTCAGGTCGATCGGGCATGCCTGTCGTCCGGTCGGGAGACTCGGTGTGAAGTCCGCAGGGAAACGAACGTCACCTCCGGGGCCCAGCGGACGCGTCGGCCGGGCAGGGGCCGGCAAAATGTCAACAACTTCCTTGATTTGAGTGGTACTTCACCACACGAATCCCGCCCGGGGTGACCGCTTCGGGAGGTGGATCGCAGGTCGCCGCCCACCCGGCGGCCCGTCGCGGATTCCCTCGGGGGGTGTCCCGGCCGCCGAAGGAGTCTGCCGGAGTGGATCAAGAGCTGGAGTAGTGATCCACCGTGTTCACCCGGCTCCGGGATCGCGCCGTTTCCACCGCCTTCGATGGATATCCGGGTGTCCGAGTATTGACAGTGCAGTTGTGCGGCGCTGTCCTGCCTTACCCGCTGCGCAACTACGATGGCCTGCGCGGCCGAGCAGGTACAGCTGGCCGGCAGAGCGGGCCCGGGTCGGCGTCGGTGGGAGCAGTGCGGCGTCGTCGGGTGCGGGGCGGCTGTCGTGGCCGGGCGCCCGGTGGCTTTGGTGCGCGCGGTTTGGACGGCGAGCGTGGTATGTCCCGGTCAGCTTGTGTACGAGTTCTTGCCGGTGTTCGGGGTGCGGCAGGGCTCGCAGGAGAGGCTGGAGCTGGCGGTCTGCCTGCTGTTGCGCGACGTCTGGGACCGGTGCCTCGACCTCGGCGACCCGGAGGCCGCGGTCGTGCCGTGGCTGATCGGCACGGTCCGTGGGCGGAGGAGGCCCGTCCGGTCCGGGTCTGCTGGCTGGAGCCTGAAGGCGGACGGGTCGGGGGCCCGGCCCTGGACTCGCTGTTCCACTGGGTCTTCGCCCGCACCGGTCCGGGCCGTCGGCTGCCCAAGGAGTTCGCCACGTTGCTGGTGGACCTCCTGGATGCCGGCCCCGATGACCGAGCCAGGGCTGTCGTCGGCTTCCACCTCGGGGCCCTCCACGACCGGGCGCCCGGCCAACCGCCGACTACCACGCCTGGCTGGTCACCCTCGGCGACCCGTTGCGGCCGTTCCTGGCCCACTCACCATCCAGCCCCCGCCCCGGACGAGTCGCCCCTGGCGGTCGTCAACCGGCTTGACCGGGCACGGCTGGCGCGGGAGCACAACCATCCGGGCCTGAGTGACAACGTGGCATTCGTCAACCAGGCAGTCTCCGATCACTTCCCGAATGATCACGCCCTCGAATCCCAGGCCGAAGCGCTGCTGCTGAACGCCGAGCGGCGCTACCGGCGGGCGCCGGCAGTGGCGGTCCAGCGGATCGTCGATCGAGGCCGGAGCCGCGAAGCCGCCCTCGGGCGGCCGTGGCGGGCGACCACGGTTCTGCGCCGGCGCCACGGTGGTGCTCAGCCAGGCTGAGAACGTCGACCACCCTTGTCCATCTGACAAGGTCCATTTACATTTCGACAAGTCTCCTTTACGTTTCTCGCATGGATAAGTCTCCAAAGAACCGTCAGAGCCGAAGCGACACAGCCCGTGCCCGCGCGTGGCTGCTCGACTGGTTGCCAGCACTCGTCGCCCTCGGGCTGCTCAGCTTGATCGCAGAGTTCGGCCTCTTCGGTTCGGCGGATTCATGGAAGCTGTTCTGGTCGCTGCTGAACCTCGCCCCGGGACTGTGGATCGTCCGGGCCGTGGTCAGGGGCCTGCGTCGTGCGGACGAGTACCAGCGCCGCTGCCAGCTCGAGGCCCTGGCGATCGGCTTCGGTGTGCTGATCACAGCGATCTACACCGTCGGGCTCCTCCAGGCGGCCGGGGTGGGCGACCTGCGGCAGATGGTCCAGCTCAGCTTCCTCGCTAGCATCCTGATCTGGATCGCGGCCCTGCTGTTCAAGACCTCGCGAACCCGATGAAGAACCGGCTCAGGGAACTGCGCGTGGTGCGACGCTGGAGCCAGACCGACCTCGCCGACCGCCTCGACGTGTCACGGCAGACGATCTACGCCATCGAAACAGGCCGCTACGACCCCAGCCTTCCGCTCGCATTCAAGATCGCCGCAGTGTTCGGCGAACCGATCGAGGGCCTCTTCTTCCCGGACGAAGACACGGACTCTGCAACGTGACCTCCCGTTGAGGGAGCGAACGCCCCCGGCGTTCGGCTGCATCAGCCCGGGGCTCTCTGGGCCTTCGGAGGGGGCGGGCTAACGCTGCGGGGCTCCTACCGCTCGCGGATACGGCTGTCGAGGGTGCCGGGGCTGATCCCAGGAGCATGGCGATCGACGGACTGAGCGGTTGATGGCGGCGCCCTGCCGGAGCGTTCCAAAATGGCGTCACTGTTGAGATGCGGGTCCTCCGGTGCGGCCCACTTCCGCTCGGCTCGGTCGCGGCCGAAGGTGTGGTCGGGTGCGCTCGCACGGGGTCCGACGAGCGGACCGGTCGGGGGGCACGAGGCCGGCCCCGGAAACCCGGGCCCCGGTGGGACGCCAGCCGACGTGAGGGCTCGACACCGCGGCGGGGACGTCAGCGCACCAGCGACGGTGAGCCCGAGCAGCGCGCGGTGCCCGCCAGAGCGCCGCATTCATCACAGAGTCGTGGACGGCGCGGCCGTGGCCGGCACTCCACGGGCCTGCGACCTCTGCCCTGAGTGCGGCCGAGCAAAGGAGGTAGGCACGGCGGTACGCACCCGAATCACCCTGACGTGCGGTAGGCGGATGAGCGGGCCGGACCCTCGACGCGTGCACCCTGGCGAGGACGGTTCGCAGAGAGGAGTTGGCCATGCTCGACTACCACGGCGACTGCGTTGCGCTCGGCACGTTCGTGGACACGCTTGGTGCCGCGAGCTTCCCGGACCCCGCGGTAGCCGCCGCACAGCGTGAGGCGATGGAGGCAGTCGGCCGGGAGCCTGGCCCAGCGCTGCTGGGCGCCTTCGTCCAGCAATTGCTGTGTCACGCGGCGGCCGACGGCTGGGAGCTCGCGCTGCTGCGACGGGCCGCCGACCTGTGGCGCCGGGGGCAGACCCTGTGTGATCAGCTCGGTGCGATCCGCGCCGATCTGGAGGGCGCCATGGAGCACCCCGCCGATCCTGGATCGGCCGAGCGGTTCAACACCGCCGCGCTCCGGGCGCAGGAGTTCGCCAACGAGATGGCGGGCATCCGGGCGGAGATCGACGAGCTCCGCGCCGACGCGCTGACGTTTCGACACCTACCGCGCCATCCGCGCCAGGCAGATCTCGGCACCGATGCGTGGGACTGGGGCAACCTGCAACTTGCCCGACGCACCGACGCCTTCGTCCGCGCGCTGTTCCAAGCGGCGGGCGATGCGCGCTCGCTGTCCTTCGCGGTAGGCGCGGCCTGCGCGTACGGTGCCAACGTCGCAGGCTCCGCCTATCTCGGGCACACCGTCGGCGGTCTGCGGCGCACCCATCGACACCGTGACCGGCTGGCCCGAAACACGGTCGGCAGCTGGCTGGCCGCGCACCATCCCAAGGCGCTCCCCCTGACCGCGATGGCCGACCAGGTGCGCTTCGGCCAGGCCGGTACTACGGAGCTGCCCACCGATCTCGCAGGCCTGATCGGCACTGCGCTCGTCAACACCTTCGACACCACGCGCACTGCCCCCTTGCCTGATCTGGGGCTCGGCTACCAGCGCCTGCTCGAACACCTGGAACTGCTCGACGCCTTCAGACTTCCGGCGGAACCGCCGCCGCCCGGGCAGGTCTGGATGAACACGCTGTGGAGCGACCCCGGCGCCCCGCCGCCGTCACTGCGGCCGCAGGACGTCGACGTGGTCGGTCAGGACGGCGGTGGTGTCGCCGTCCAGTACGGCCCGGGTGAGCCGGGTTCCCACAAGCCGGACGGCTCGGACGGATCCAAGACGGCCAAGGGCTGCGGGATCGGCATCGTGGTGATCATCCTCTTCGACCTGCTGCAGGCGTTCATCCAGTGCATCGGACAGTGGGCGAACCACCACACCTGCACCTTCTGGAAGAACATGCTGCTCAGCAAAGTCTTCGAGAAGGATCCACCCGATCCGCGCGATCCCACCAATCCCGGGGTGACCCAGGACCAGCTGACCGCGATCGCCGCCACGCCGCAGGCGGCGGAGTTCGTGGGTCTGCTCTCCGACAGCCACGGCCAGGCCTGGGAGGCGATGAGCCGGGCGCGGACCTTCCTGGCTTCCACCGGCCTGGTGTATCCGGCCGACCTCGCCGGACTCCCGCTCTTCGAGCAGTTCACAGCCGTACCCGCAGTGGACGGTTGGCCGCACCGGGAGGTGGCCGACCCGGAAGCCAGCTACCACAGCTATCCCGTGTCCCCGATCGAACACCCGGCCACAGAGCCTCCGCCCTTCCCGACCGGGGCGAACCCGGAGGTCTTCCTGGAAGGCGGATCCCCCCTCCAAGCCGCCACCGTCACGCTCGGGCTGTGGGGGCAGATCGCGGCCAACGAGCACAGCAGCCGCAACCTCGACCTCGACGCCGACCGCGGCTTCGGCCACCCGTGCTGGACCGCGGGCAACTCCGTCCAGACCGACCCGATCGATGTGTCCGTCCTGGACTACGACGACCAGTAGGAGCCTGCGATGAACGAAGAAGGCCAGCCTGACGGCCAAGGCCACGAGGGACCGCCCGACACCCGGCCCTACCTCTGCATCCCATACTGGACCACACCTCTGTCCCCTAACGGCTCCTGGGACACCGGACAGCAGCGACCCTTGCCCGGCACGGTGGTCAGTTACCTGTGCGACTCCATCCAGGCCAGCCCGTACCAGCCCGGGCAGCCACTCGACGTCGAAGTGTCCGTCCGCAACTCCGGCGGAGGCAACTCCGCCTCGCTCGCCACCGTCGTCGTGTACTGGGCGGACCCGACCGTTGGCTTCGCCAAGCCGAACTTCTTCGCCGCCTCGGTCGTCGCCGTCAAGCCGAGCCGTACGGCCCCAGCATCCACGACCACGCCGACGATGACGGCGACCGTCCCAGCCTCCGCACCGCCACACATCTGCCTGCTCGCGGCAGTCTCGCATCCCCAGGACCGGGCCGGTACGGTATGCGACCCGATCGGCGACCGGCACTGGGCCCAGCGCAACCTCCAGGCGGCTACCGTGGCCCCTGGCGCTCCGGCGCTCGTACCATTGACAGTAGCCAACCCGTTTGCCGAGGAGGCTCCCTTCCTTGTACGGGTCGGCCCCGCCGAGCTGCGGCATGCCGAGCGGGTCGCCCAGGAGTTCGGGACTGAGCCCGCCGACGCCGCAGCGACTGTACGCCTGCTCGACATGGACGGTGCGCAGGTCAGCGAGGATGGTCGGGCGACACAGCTGTTGCTCAGCCTCGGTCCCCGCGAGTCGGTGCGCTTTCAGCTCCTGGTCGACGTCGCCAGCGAACTTCCCGCAGGCCAGAGCCTGGCGCTTGAGGCGACGCTGCTCGACCGCTCCGGAGAGCGCGTCATCGGCTCGCTTGGTGCGGCCCTGCTCGGACCAGATCAATGAGTCCGACGGCGACGGTGGGGGTGACGGTGGCGAAGCATCTCCTCATCGGACGCCTGCCTGCCCGCCCTCGCCATGGCCCTCAACGACCTCTCCGTCGGTCTCGGTCTCGGTGCGGTGGGTCGGCGGGAGGAGGGCCTGGCCGCCGTCCAGGAAGCCGTTGCCATCCGCCGTGCCCTGGCCGAGGCCACCCCCGACCTCTTCGGACCAGCTCTCCATCATCTCGGCATCACCGCTGACCCCGGCCTTGCCGGGGAGGTGCAGCGCCTCGGTCGGCAGGGCGAGGACACGAACACCCTGCGGGCGTTGCTGATCGCCGGTGGCTCGGCCGCTATGTTCTGGCTCTGCGCAGGCCAGGACTGCGATGCTTCGATGGAACTTGCCCAGTGTCGGACCATATCTCCGCAGACCGGGACAACCTCACTCGACGTCTACATGGATTCCCTTGGCGTTGTCATCGACTGGGTGGCCGGACGCTGGGACGACGCCGAGCGCGGCCGCCTTTCCCACCCACCACCGCGCCGTCCCGGTGGTCGCCGGGGGGCTACTCATGCCCACCGTGGCCGCGCACATCGACGCCGCCCGCGGCCTCACCGCCCGCGCCGACGCTGCCTACGCACGCGTGATCGCCCGCGGCGGCCTCAACCTGCACACCGCCGCTGCCGCCGCGGGCGCCGCCCGGCTGCGGCTCAACCGAGGTGACCCTGCGGCCGCCTGGCGCCGCCTCACCGACCCGCTCGACCACCTTGGCTTCCTCGACCGCAAGGAGTCCTGGGCGCTCTCCTGGGACCTGGTATCCACCGCCGTCGAGACACTCCTCACGCTGGACCGCCCCGACCGGGCACAGCAGTTGTGCGAGCGCCACGCGGCAGCGACCGAGGGCCGCAACGCCCCCGCGGCCCCCGTCGAACAACAGCTGTGCCGAGGGCTGCTGCTGCACACCACCGACCCCGACGCGGCAACAGCGGCCTTCGACCAGGCCGCGCAGGAGTGGAAGCGGATCGGTCGGCCCTATCACGCCGCCCTCGCCGCCGAACGGGCTGCGCGCACCTGCGGCGACCGCACCGAGACCGGGGCGCGCCTCGTCGAGCCGATCGCCGTCTTCGAACGCCTCGGCGCGACCTCCGACGCCGCCCGCTGCCACCACCTGCTGCGCGAAAGCGGCGGCAAAACCCCCAACCCGCGCGGCCGGGCCGGCTACGGAAACCGGCTCTCCCCCCGCGAGGAACAGATCCGCGACCTGCTCGCCACCGGCGCCACCAACAAGGCATCGCCACCGCCCTGTTCCTCTCGCAACGCACCGTCGAGAACCACGTCGCCCGCGTCCTCGCCAAACTCCAGCCGCGCCGACCTCACCGACGGCGCGGTCTGAGAGGACCGGACGCGCTCGCCGGACGGAGCTTTTGGCTCGGGAGGTTGTTAGCGATCCGCCGGCTTCGATCCCATTAGGGCTACGGCTCCCGCAAGATCCGCGCCTATCTGCGCAGACGGGGCATCCGCCACACCATCCCCGAACGCGTCGACCAGGCACTGAACCGTCTCAACCGAGGTTCGCACGGGGGCCGACCACCTGGTTTCGACCGACGGATCTACCGGCTCCGCAACGTCGTCGAACGCTGCTTCAACCGGTTGAAGCAATGGCGTGGCCTGGCCACCCGCTATGAGACCGGCGGTGTGGATCGCTCCAAGGAGACCGCGGGGGTCGGGCCCGGCGACGCGTCGGAGCTCTGTGATGCGTGCGGGGTACGGGTGGCGGTGGGGAAGGCGGCGGTGCTGTGGGTGTCGGACTCCTCCGCGGTGGGCACGGACGGGCACTCCGACGGTGAGCGGTTGCTGCGTGCGCACCCGATGTGGGACGGCGTCGACAGGGTCGCCCTTCCGGACCCGGTCCGCGTCTACCTCCACGTCCGCGCCCAGGCCGCCACCGCCACAACGGCCGCGGCTGCCTCATCGCGCCGGCCTCGGTGCCCGGCGGGGTGGATATCGCCACCGGCCTGAGCGCCGACCTGTTCCGGCGCGTTCACGACATCCCCCTCGCCGCCGGCTGGCTGCGCGCGGACGACGCCGTGCGCGATCAGGTGCTGCTGGTCGATGTGCCGCGCTGGCCGGCGAAGATGATGGACCTCGGCATCTACGACGACGCGGACGACCCAAAGTGGCACGGCCGGCCCGTCGAGCCGTACAGCGACAACGAGACGTACCGGGCGCGGATCGGCGACCTCGCTCTCGCGTGAGCCCGTAGGCACCACCGCAGTGTGGTGAGCGTCCGGCGGGTGCCGGCCGCGCCTCCCGGCTCGAACGCGGCCTGCTGCTCCCCGGCGATCATCGGAACGCCAGCCCCGGCCCCGGTCCGGGCCGACTCGGGGGCCCGCTGTCGGAGCGCAGGCCGGGGTGGTGAGCGCGAAGGCGGACGTCAGCGAGAGGGTGGCGGTGAGTCCGGGCGTGGTGGTGCCATGAGTGGGTGTCCTTGTGCGACGGTCTGCGGTCGTGCGGGTCGCCCCCGGTACGTTCCGGTGGCGATCCGGCCCGGCGGCGAGGAGGGCCTGGTGGCATCGGCGCCCCCGCATGGGGCCAGGGCGTGGCCTGTCGGTGCCGGCCCGCCGTTCGGCGGGTGATCTCCGCCGAACGGCGAGTGCCCGGCCCGCACCCCCGTCGGCACGATGGACGCACTGGTCACACAGGCGTGGCCGTGAGCACGAGGAGTGGCCATGACAGCCGATCCGACGACCCCGACGACCCCGGCGACCGCGGCCGATGCCGAGGGAATTCTCCCACCCGTCCCGTTCGATCCGGAGCTGGCGGCCGCGCTCGAACTCGTCGCCGAGCTGATTCCTCAGGTCGGCACGCCCCTCGCTGAATTCCGCGAGGCCGTCAACGCTCACGGTCTCTCCGTCGAGGCCCTCACCCGGGACGGGGCTTTCGAGGTCGAGGACAGGACTGTTCCGGGGCCGGCCGGGGCGCCGGACGTCTCCTTGCTGATCGGCCGCCCGGCAGGCCTGGAAGGTTCGCGGCCGGCCGTCTACTACACGCACGGCGGCGGGATGATGCTCGGCAACAATCGTCTGGGCATGGACATGATGCTCGAATGGGCCGCGGAACTGGGTCTGGTCGTGGTGTCCGTGGAGTACCGGTTGGCTCCGGAGCATCCGCATCCGGCGCCGGTCGAGGACTGCTACGCGGGTCTGGTCTGGACGGCCGCGCACGCGGCGGAGCTCGGGATCGATCCCGAGCGGATCGTGATCGCCGGCGTCAGCGCCGGCGGGGGCCTCACCGCGGCACTCGCGCTCCTGGCCAGGGACCGTGGCGGACCGGCGCTGCTGGGCCAGATGCTGCTGGGCCCGATGCTGGACGACCGCAACGACACGGTCTCGGCACACCAGATGGCCGGGCTCGGGGTGTGGGACCGTGCCGCCAACGAGGCGGGCTGGACCGCACTGCTCGGCCGTGCCCGTGGCGGGCCGGACGTCTCGCCGTACGCGGCGCCCGCCCGGGCCACCGACCTGTCCGATCTCCCCGCCGCCTTCATCGACGTCGGTTCCGCCGAGACCTTCCGCGACGAGGACATCTCCTACGCCGACCGCCTGTGGCAGGCCGGCGGGAGCGCCGAGCTCCATGTCTGGCCCGGAGGATTCCACGGCTTCGACGGGCTTGCGCCGCAGGCCCAGCTGTCGCAGGACGCGGGAGCCCCCCGGCTGCGCTGGCTGCGGCGAATCCTCAACGCCTGACCCGCGCACCGGCCCGGGACCCCGGGCAGACAACCCCGCCTATGACCGCCCGGGGCCACCCTGGGCGTGAGGCCCGGCGGACCCCGGCGCCCGACCCGGCACACCCGATCGCCCGGGACCACCGACCGACGCACGAGGCCCGACCCTCCAGGATGCGGGAGGCACTCACGACATTTGGCAGCAGCGGCCCGGGGCCGGAGGATGGTAACCGTGAAGGAGCTGGCAGGCAGGCTCGCGGCGCTCGACGCCGACGCTGGTGCCGCGCTGCGGGTGATCGCGTACTTCGACCGCCTGATGGAGGCCCGCGCGGGCCTGGAGTCCCTGGTACGCGGTGCCGCGGTCCTGTCCGGCTCGCCCGCCCGGCTCGTCGACGTACGGCGCGGTGTCCGCGTCCGCGTCGAACCCGACGGACGGCGCAACGACGTCCTCGGCCCCGCCGACCCGGCCTGGCCCCGCACACCCCTGGAACCGAACGACCCCTCGACCACGGGCAACAGCACCGCAACCCCGCCTGCGGCCGTCGGCCCGCGCGCGGCCGAGCCCCCGGCGGACCCCGACAGCGCCGCCGCCCTCTGGCTCGAACGCCCGGGGCCACCCGACGGCGTGCACGCCATGGTCCTGGAACGCGCGACCACCGCCATACGGGCGGTCATCGACCGCACACGCGGCCGGGCACCCACCGCTACACCCGCCGACGACCCCGCGCTCGTCGAAGTCCTGCTGGACCCCTCCTCCCCACCCGCCGCCCGCCTGCACGCGGCAGCCCAACTGGGACTGCGCACCACCCAGCGGGTGCGAGCAGTGGCACTGTACGGCGGCGGCGCGCTGATCCAATCCGCGGCAGAGGCCGGCCGGCCGCCGCCGGACGGGCGGCGAGCCGGAGTAGGGCCGGCCGTCGATCTGGCGGAGCTGCCGCAGTCCTGGGCCGCCGCGCGGACCGCCCTGCGGCTGACGGCCGAGGGGACAGTACAGGACCCGGGCCCGCGCACGGTGTACGCCGAGGAACTGGGCGCGCTGACCCTGCTCGCCGCCGCGGTCGGTCCGGACACGCCACCCGTCCCCGACGTCCTGGCACTGGAGCACGCCATCACGGAGGCCCCTTGGATCGCCGCGACACTCCACGCCATCGCGAACTCTCCCAGTCTGCGATCCGCAGCCACCGAACTGACGGTGCACCACTCGACGCTGCAGCAACGCCTCACCCAGGCCGAACACCTGCTCGGCTGGGACCTGCACTCCCCCCAAGGACGGCTGCGCCTGCAACTCGCCCTCACGGTGCGGAAGCTGAGGCAGACCCCGCCACCCGGCCACACGAACGGCAGCCCCTCAAGGTGATCACCCCCACCCGCAGGCCAGCACGTCGGCCATCCGGCCAGCTGCCGGCACTCGCCGCAGGTCATGACCTGCGGCGGCTCCTCGGTGACGTGTCGCTCCATCGCGTTCACCCGCTCCGCGTCTCGCCCCGCCCCAAGGGTACGACGCGCCTCCGCACCGGCACCCGCACGCCCAGCCCTCGTACGGCCCCGTGGCCGCCATCGGGGGCTGGACGTTCGGTGAGCCCGTGAAACGCTGACCGGCCCCCCGGAGGCCGCCCCCGTCGGCGTCCGGCCGTCCGGATTCCCGTCCAGACCGTCGCCGCCGCTGCGGTGACCGGGGCCGCCATCGGTCGTTGAACCGGGCAGAGCGCCCCGGTCGGGGCGCGTGGCGATGCCTTGCTCCACATCCGATACACGGACACCCCCGTGGGGGTCGGGCCCGAGCACGGCACCGTTTGCCGGGGCGGCCGGACGTACACACCGGCCGCCCCGGCGGCAAGCGCCGCTGAGGACGTTCCGGCCGTTCAGGTCCACAGCTCCGGTTCCTCGGCCGTGGCCCGCGCCTGGTCGGGGCCGACGTGGCGCTCCTGGACATCGCGGACCACGCCGTTCTGCTCCGTCCGGGCCCGGCCGGGTCGCGGTGACGCCGGCCTGCGGGCCCGGCTGCCGGGACCGGTGTAGATGATCGGTGAGCGGCGCTGCGGTGCGGGCGACAGCCAGGTGCCCGCGGTGTTCTGGGCCACCGGCTCCAGGACAACGGGCGTGAAGGTGTCGATGAACAGCGGGACCACCGCACCCCGATGTCGGGACGCACCGAAGCGACCAGGCATGTTCACCGCCCGGCCCATCCGCAGGATGTCCACGACCTGGGAGGCGGCCCCGGCGGCTTCCTTGTCGCCGGCATCGGCGGCGTCCTGGGTCAGGTCAAGGTCGTCCGCGACGACCACGCGCCAGTCCGCGACGGTCGTCCGGACCGGCTCGCGCTCCTTGTCGAAGACCCGGTCGTAGCGGGCGCCCGTCTTGCGCCGGCAGCCGGTGATCCCCCCGATGCTCGGGCGCGGGCCCCGATACAGGACACGGTGGTGCGCGCCGGCGAAGTGGTCCAGGTCAGGACCAACAACATCAAGGGCTGCGTCCTGCTCAGCGGCGACGTCCACGTCTCCCGTGCGCTGAAGAACAACGACAACCAGCTGCGCAACTATGACCTGTGGGAGTTCGTCGTCAGCCTGCTGGACGACATCACACGTCCCTGACCGCTCCAGGCCTCGTGGCCCACACCGATGCGCCACGTACCTTCCTCAAGCTGGAGGCCGACACCGGCCCCGGTGTCCGGGCTAAGCTGACCGCCACCTGGATCAACGACAAGGGCGAGAACGTCATCAGCCCCATCGTGCTCACCGCAACCTCGCTCGGGTACTCGGCCTGACCCGCGGCCGCCGCGGACCACCGGGTGACCGCGGTCCCACGCCGGCCACCTCACCCTCTCGGCCCGGCAGCGGGCAGGGCCGGCTCGCCGGAGGGATCCTCAGGGGGGCGGGACAGGGTGCCTCCGACCCCGTACCACCTGCAGTCGCTCAAGGGCCGGCCGCCCTGGCCGAAAGCCCGCGCGACCCCGGAGAACTCCGGGCACTGACGGGCTGAGTGGTTCTGTCAGTGCCCGGCCGGCACCGGTCCATCGGTGCCGGCCACCCCCGGCCTCCGCCCCACCCGGAAGGACCCGGTGACCGACCGTTCTCCGCAACGCCCTCGAACCCCTGCTCCTCGTCGTCGCAGTGATCATGCTGCTGTTCGGCTCCAAGAAGCTGCCCGACCTCGCCCGCGGCCTGGGCCGCTCGATGCGCATCCACAAGGGCCGAGACCCGCGCCCTGTACGAGGACGAACCCCGTCCAGGTGAATGTCCCGGGAATCCCGTACATCACTCGTGATGGCCACTCCACGCCGTGTTCGGCGAGTTGCGCGAGCTGTCCCGGGGTCAACTTCTACCTGGCAGGCGAACCCCACGACGCCGCTGAACGCCTGGTCGAGAACGCCATCCGGCACGCACACGCGCTCCCCACCGCCCCCGCGGACAATGCCGCCGTCCTCATCGCACGACTCTGACGGCAGACCCACCCAGGCCGTCGCCGCCGCCGCGGTGACCGGGGACGTGTCCGGTCGTTGAACCCGGCAGAGCGCCCGACCAGGACGCGCGGCGATGCCCCGCTCCACACCCGGCGCCCAAACACCCCCCGTGGGCGATGGGCCGGAGCGGCACCGTTCGCAGGGGCGGCCGGACACGCATGCCGGCCGCCCCCGGACACACGGAAGGCCGCCACCCGCGCGGGGTGGCGGTCTTCCGTGCTGTTCAGAACCGGGAGTCCCGGGGGCCGTCCGGGGCGACCTGGAACCGCCTGCGCTTCGGATGAGGGACTGCTGGAGGATGCACGCCCGGCGCGGGCCCACTCCAGTGCGGCGTCCAGCTCGCCGGGCACCTCACCCTGGTCGTCGTTCTCGTCGTCGAAGCCGCCCACCACGAGTGTGGCCTTCTCCGCCGGTGTCCTGGTGATCCGTGTCTTCCACGGCAGGGACAGCCGGTGCCCGGTGCGGTGCCTCGGGTGCGAGGCGGCTCTACGGGCCGGGTTCGGCGGGTGGCGCGTGCGCGGGTGGGCGGGCGGCCGGTGGGTGGGCGGCGTGGGCGCATGGGCCCGGGGGTGTGTGGTGCCGGGTGATCCGGTGTACGGTCCCGCGTGTGTCCACGGCCCACAGCACGTCCGCGGCGATCTCGCGCCGGGCCATGCGGACGATTCCGGGGCCGGCGTCGGGCAGGTCGACCGTGCGCCCCACCCAGCGGGTCCAGGCCGGGTCCGAGCTCGTGATCACCGTCCCCACCCCCACTGGGCGATCAGCGCAGACGCCGGGAGTTCGATCACACGGTTTCCCGAACTGGTGAGTTGGGACCAGATCGAGCGCGCTTCGAGGTCGGAGAGGGAGAAGACGAACGGGCCGGGGACGAGCACCGCGCGGAAGGCGCCCGCGGTCAGCAGCCCGATCAGACGCTGGAGGGCGGGAAGCGGGCCCCGGGAGCGGTGGCCGTTGTCGAGGAACACGGCCAAAGGCGTGAACCTGAGCTCGTTCGCGAGGTGCCGCAGTGCGTGGAGGTGGGGTCCCATCCCGCCTGGGTCGAAGGGGTAGCAGCGCAGGTAGACAGCTGCGGAAGTATTGGCACGAACCGGTTTCATGTGTCACGCCCCGGGAATCCGGATAATCCGGGCCAATGGCCCGGAATCGGTCATGGCGACAGGAAACCGCTCGGCGACCCGCCGGGGCCAGCCCCACCGGCTGTCGTTCTCGTCACAGTTCGGCCGAAGAGCGGGGCGATCGACGGCGCACCGGGACAGGAGCCGCCCGCCCGAGACTCCCCGGTGGGCCGTGGGGCGCCGGACGGCGCCGCCGGCCCCGAATCCGGCCGGGCGTCCCTCCGGCAGGCGTTCCACCGCCTCACCGCTCCCGTCGGCTGAGACCGGCCACGCAGCGCCCGCAACGCCGGAGCGGGGCGGGGCGGGAACCACACGTCCTGGCGGTGTGACGCCTCCTGCTTCAGCCCGGGCCGCAACCACTCGGAGTTACCGCCAGGCCAAGGACGCTCGACGACACCACCAGCCGGATCCGCGCCGCCTTCAACAGGCGTCGCGGATCCGAGGAGAGGAACGCAACGAGGCCTTCTACGGTCCGGCGACAGGCGGACGCGGCCCCGCCCTCCGCGCCGAGGGGGCAGTTGGAAGGCCCAATGACCGCTGTGCGCTCCGGTCTACCCGCACCCGGCAGGGACGGCTGCGCCGTCAGGAGGACGGGACGGGCTTCGGCGGGACGGTCTTGTCCCAGTTCTCCTTGACGACTTTGCGGGCCTGTTCCAGCTGTGCCGGGTTGGGGAAGTGGGGTGTGCCCTCCACGGTGGGCAGCCTGGCGGCGAGGTTCGTGTCGAGGGTGTCGTTCTTGGCCATGGCGTCCATCTGGGCCGGGCGGGCGTAGCCCACGAGTCGCAGGTTCTGACCCTCGGGGCTGGCGAGGTACTCCTCCCACAGCCGGGCCGCCGCCGGGTGGGGGGCGTCCTTGTTGATCGCCTGGGCGTAGTACTGGGAGAAGCTGCCGTCGAAGGGGATGGCGACCCTCCAGTCCACCCCTTGGCCGCGCAGGGCGTCGACGTGCTGGAGGTTGAGGTAGTCCCAGTCGATGGAGATCGGCGTCTCGCCTTTGACGATCGACTCCGGTACGGGGTTGCCGGTGTTGTAGTTGCCCACGGCGGCGAGCCGGCCGAAGTAGTCGATGCCCGGCTGGATGTCGTCGAACGAGCCGTTGTTGGCGAGGGCCGCGGCGTAGACGCCGGCGAAGGCCGATCCGGCGGTGTTGGGGTTGCCGCCGTTCAGCGCGACCATGCCGTTGTACTCCGGTTTCAGCAGATCGGCGAAGGAGGTCGGACAGGTCCTCACGCGGGCCGCGTCGCAGCCGATGGACACATAGCCGCCGTAGCTGTTGTACCAGCGGGCCTGCGGGTCCTTCTGGTTCTCCGCGATCTGCCCGTAGGCGGCGACCCGGTAAGGCGCCAGCAGACCCTCCTCGGCGGCTGCTACGGCGAAGGAGTCCCCGAGGTCGAGCACGTCGGGCGCCCGATCCTGGCCGCGGTAGCGCTTCATGTCGTCGATCTCGTTCTGACTGTCGCCGTTGGGATTGTCGACGGTGACCTTGATCCCGTACTTCTCCTCGAACCCGTCGATCAGACCCCCGTAGTTCGCCCAGTGCCGCAGCAGCGTGGTGGCGGTCAGAGCCCCTTCCTGCTGCGCCGCCCGGATGAGTGCGTCCATGCCGCCGGCCTCGGCGGCGGAGGCCGCCACCTTCGGCGCCACCGGAGCGGGCGGGCTCTCGCTTCCGCAGCCGGCGCTGCCGAGCGCCACAAGGCCGAGGCAGAGAGTCAGGGCCAGTGCTCGGGGGGAAGCCACGACACCTCCGGAAAGAAGCGCCTCGAGCACCGCTGGTGACCGGGGCTCGCTGACAGGGCAGCCGACGGCTTCAGGCTACTCCGGTCCGGTCGCCTCGCGGGGAGTGGCGCGGCGGGCACCCGGCGCGGCCGCGCTGTTCGTCACCGCCGGGCGAAGAGCCTCCTGATCTCCTCGGGGCCGCCGGCAACGGCGCGCCGACGGCGTCCCGAGGCACCACCGCCCGTCCCCAGACACAGCTGTGCCCCTGGGAGACCGCCTCCCCGCAAGGCGCTCTCGGAGCCGCAGGCACAGATGCCCTCTGTGCAGCTCCTCGTCGCATTCGTCTTGGTGCTTCCGCCTGGCGGCCGGCCTGGGGCTGCACGGAACAGCCCCAGGCCGGCCGCCGACGGCCACTTCCGTCACGACCGGCGCCCACACACCGCCCGCTCCGCGCCGTGATCGGCGAGCTGCGCGAGCCGGCCCGGGGTCAGCTTCGCCCGCCTGGCTCTTCTGGTTGTCGAGCCAGGTGCCCAGGGCAAAGTGCGACACGGAGACGCTGCTTGTGCGGGCGTGGGACCCGTGGGTGGCCGTGCTGCTCGACGAAGGCCGCCAGGGCGGCCGGGCCTTGGGCGAACCGGTCGGTGCGGGAGACCTTCGGCTTCGTCTCGGCGGCGGGGCCTTGGCGGCCACCAGCTCGGGGTCCTCCTCGATGCCGACCCCCGCGAGCAGGTCCCGCTGATCGGCCTCCAGACCCGGCCGGCCCGCTGCGCCTGTGCGTTTGCCTGTCGGGCACGGCTTTTCGCAACGACCGTGCCCAGGACGGTCGTGGGTCTCGCCGCGACGGACTCCTGAGCCGGCGTTGGGCTTACCAGGAGCTTCCACGGTGGAAATCCCCCGGTAACGCCATGTGCGTCTACTGATAGGCAACGATGGATCACTGCAGTAGACATCCTGGGAGGGATTCATGGCGACCGCCATCCCCGATCTCGCCGAGTTGGTTCGCGCCGACGGCATCGAATTCGTCCTTGCCGTCTTCGTGGACCTGACCGGAAAGCCGTGCGCCAAGCTCGTCCCGTCCCAGGCCGTGGAGGAACTCCGGGACGCGGGCGTCGGTTTCGCCGGATACGCGGCCGGTGCGCTCGGCCAGCAGCCCGGCGATCCCGATGTCGTCGCACGGCCGGATGCCTCCTCCTACACGCCCGTTCCGTTCGTCAAGCCCGGTCTGGCCCTGGTCCACTGCGATCCGCATGTGGAGGGGGAGCCCTGGCCGTACGCTCCGCGGGTCATCCTGCGCAGGCTGGTGGAGCGGGCCGCGGGGCGGGGGCTGTCCCTCTCGGTGGGGGCGGAGGTCGAGTACTTCCTGGTGAGCCGGGACGCGCACGGCGTGCTGAGCGTCGCCGATGCCAGGGACACGGCCGCCCGGCCCTGCTATGACGCACACGGACTGACCCGGATGTACGACCATCTCACCGCCGTGTCCTCGGCCATGAACGCCCTCGGCTGGGGCAACTACGCCAACGACCACGAGGACGGCAACGGACAGTTCGAGCAGAACTTCCGGCATGCCGACGCCCTCACCACCGCCGACCGGGTCATCACCATGCGGTACCTGGTGTCGGTCCTGGCCGAACAGCGCGGCATGACCGCCACGTTCATGCCGAAGCCGTTCGCCGACCGTACCGGCACCGGCATGCACCTGCACCTGTCGCTCTGGCGGGGTGACGACCCCGCGTTCCCCGACGCCACCGACGGGCGTGGCCTCGGCCTCTCTCCGCTCGCCTACTCCTTCGTCGCCGGGATCGTCGAGCACGCGCGGGCCCTGCAGGCCGTCATCGCGCCGACGGTCAACTCCTACAAGCGCACCGGCGCGGTGGCCACCCGCTCGGGTGCCAGCTGGTCACCGCGCATCGCGGGGTACGGCGGTAACGACCGCACCCGCTTCGTGCGGATCCCCGACGGCAATCGCATCGAGCTGCGCGGCGGGGACGGCGCTGCCAATCCCTACCTTGCCGCCGCAGTCGCCCTGGCCGCCGGCCTCGACGGCATCGACCGAGGCCTCGACCCCGGCGAGCCGGGCGCGGGCGGGAAGGGGCCCGAGCTCCCGCCGACCCTGCTGCACGCCGTGGAGGCGCTCCAGGCCGATGAAGTGGTCAGCGGCGCCCTGGACGTGGCCGGGAGCGGCGTGAGCCGGTACTTCGCCGATCTCAAGCGCGAGGAGTTCTTCGACTGGCACGCCACGGTCGGCCCCTGGGAGCTCGACCGCTATCTGACGGCCTTCTGACCGGTCCCCGAACGTCGTCCGCTTCGCCGTTCTCTGAAGGGATTTGAGATGTGCGGAATCGTGGGGCTCCATCTGCGTGAGCCCTCGCTCGAACCTCGGCTCGGTGAGCTCCTGACCGCGATGCTGGGGCAGGTCGTCGAACGCGGGCGGGACTCGGCCGGTGTCGCGGTCTACGGTGACCCGCGCCTGTCCCCGCCGGGACGGGCCGTCGTCTCGCTGCTCGGCGTCACGCCGGCCGACGCGCGGGCCGCGCTGCCGGGCGCCGTGGCCCTCGCGGCCGACGCCACCACCGTCGTTCACGCGGACCTCCCCGTCGCCGGGCTGCTCGCGGCCGTCGCGGACGCGCTGCCGCGGGCGACCGTCATCGGCTCCGGCATTGGAATGGCCGTACTCAAAGGCACCGGGAACCCCGTGGAACTGGCCGAGTCCTTCGGGCTCGCGTCGGTCACCGGCCGGCAGGGCGTCGGCCACACCCGGATGGCCACCGAGTCCGCCGTGACGCCCGAGGGGGCCCACCCGTTCTCGGTCAGCCCCGGCCAGTGCCTGGTGCACAACGGCTCCTTCGCCAACCACGCCACCATTCGCCGTGAACTGCGTTCCCGAGGCATGGAGTTCGACAGCGAGAACGACTCCGAGGTCGGTGCCCGCTTCATCGCGCACCAGCTCTCGGAAGGCGCCGATCTGGAGAGGGCGCTGCGGCTGCTGTGCGAGCGGTTCGACGGCTTCTACACCCTGCTGGTGTCCACGAGCGACTCCTTCGCCGTCGTCCGCGACGCCATCGCCTGCAAGCCGGCCCTCGTCGCCGAGACCGACGGGTGGGTCGCGATGGCCTCCGAGTACCGGGCCCTGGACGTCCTGCCGGGCATCGAGAACGCCCGCATCTTCGAACCCGAGCCGGAAGAGGTGTACGTATGGCAACGCTGATCGATCTGGCCCAGACCCCGGTGCGCGAGCTCAACCGGGCTCTGCACACGCCCTCGGCCACGGCCTGGCGCATCCTCAATCCGCGTGGCGCCCACGCCGTGGCCTGCGGAATCCGGGAGGAACTCGTCGTGGACGTCGAAGGCCACGTCGGTTACTACTGCGCGGGAATGAACCAGCGGGCCACCGTCACCGTCCACGGGAACGCCGGGACCGGCGTCGCCGAGAACATGATGTCCGGCACGGTGCGTGTGCGTGGCAACGCCTCCCAGTCCGCCGGCGCGACCGCCCACGGCGGCCTCCTGGTGATCGACGAGGACGCCTCCGCCCGGTGCGGGATCTCCATGAAGGGTGTGGACATCGTGGTGGGCGGAAACGTCGGCCACATGAGCGCGTTCATGGGCCAGGCCGGGCGGTTGGTGGTCTGCGGCGACGCGGGAGACGCCCTGGGAGACTCCCTCTACGAGGCGCGCATCTACGTCCGCGGGACGGTCAGGTCACTGGGCGCGGACTGTGTGGAGAAGGAGATGCGGCCCGAACACCACGCCGAGCTGGCCGAGTTGCTCAGTGCGGCCGGGCGGGGCGAGGATCCGGCCGACTTCCGCCGGTACGGATCGGCCCGCGAGCTTTATCACTTCAAGGTCGACAACACGTCATCCTACTGAGGGAGTTCGAGGAAGCATGGAACCCGCATCACACGGCCTTCGCGAGTCCGCGACCTTCGATCGCGCCACCATCCACGCCATCCAGCGTGCCGCCGAGACCGGCGTCTACGCCATCCGCGGCGGAGGCGCCAAGCGCAGAGTTCCGCACTTCGACGATCTACTGCTGCTCGGCGCGTCCATGTCCCGCTATCCGCTGGAGGGCTACCGCGAGAGCTGTGGCACGGACGTCGCCCTCGGCACCCGGCACGCCTCGCACCCGCTGCGGCTGAAGACACCCGTCACCATCGCCGGCATGAGCTTCGGGGCGTTGTCCGCCCAGGCCAAGGAGGCGCTCGGCCGTGGGGCCAGCGAGGTGGGCACCTCGACGACCACCGGTGACGGCGGCATGACCCCGGAGGAACGCGGCCATTCCCAGCACCTCGTCTACCAGTACCTGCCGTCCCGGTACGGTATGAACCCCGACGACCTGCGCGCCGCCGACGCCATCGAAGTCGTCCTCGGCCAAGGCGCCAAGCCCGGCGGCGGGGGCATGCTGCTCGGTCAGAAGGTCACCGAACGGGTCGCCGGCATGCGGACGCTGCCCGTCGGCATCGACCAGCGCAGCGCTTGCCGCCACCCCGACTGGACCGGCCCCGACGACCTCGCCATCAAGATCCTCGAACTGCGCGAGATCACCGACTGGGAGAAGCCGGTCTACGTGAAGGTGGGCGCGGCCCGGACGTACTACGACGTCAGGCTCGCGGTCCAGGCCGGTGCCGATGTCGTCGTCGTGGACGGCATGCAGGGCGGCACGGCCGCCACTCAGGACGTCTTCATCGAACACGTCGGCATCCCCACCCTGGCCGCCCTGCCCCAAGCCGTACGGGCACTGCAGGAGTTGGGTGCCCACCGTGAGGTCCAGCTGATCGTCTCCGGCGGCATCCGCAGCGGCGCCGACCTGGCGAAGGCGCTCGCCCTGGGCGCGGACGCCGTCGCCATCGGCACGGCCGCCCTGATCGCCCTGGGCGACAACCACCCGAAGTACGACGCCGAGTACCGTCGGCTCGGCTCCGCCGCAGGCTACTACGACGACTACCAGGACGGCCGCGACCCCGCCGGCATCTCCACCCAGGACGAGGAACTCTCCGCCCGCCTCGACCCCGTGGAGGCCGGTCGGCGACTCGCGAACTACCTCCGCGTGATGACGATGGAGGCCCAGACCCTCGCCCGCGCCTGCGGCAAGGCACACCTCCTCCACCTCGAACCCGAGGACCTGGTCGCCCTCACCATCGAGTCCGCCGCCATGGCCCGCGTCCCGCTCGTCGGCACCCGGTGGATCCCCGGGGAGGGCCTGTGATCGCCGTCGTCGGCGCAGGCCTGATGGGTGCCGCCACCGCCTGGCAACTGGCCCGCCGCGGCCACGAGGTCACCCTGATCGAGGCGTACGACATCGGCCACCGGCACGGCAGTTCACACGGCAGCTCCCGGATCTTCCGACGCGCCTACGCCGACCCCTTTTACGTCGGCCTGACCGGCAAGGCGGCCGAGAAGTGGTGCGAACTGGAGCACGACAGCGCAACTCCACTGCTGCGCACCACCGGTGGCCTCGACTTCGGGGAGCGACGTGACCTGGAGAGCCTGGCCACCGTGCTGGGCGCGGCCGGAGTGCGCTGCGAGGTACTCGGTGCGCCGGCCGCCGCGGAACGCTGGCCCTACATCCGCTTCACAGGCCCGGCGCTGTACCACCCGGACGCGGGTGTCATCGACGCCGACGGGACCGTCGCGGCGTGTGTGCGCAGGGCGACCGAGCACGGTGCGGACATCTGGCCCGGCGTACGCGTCACGGGCATCGACGTACCGGGCGCGGTGGTGCTGCGTACGGACGACGGACGTGAGCTCACCTGCGACACCGTGGTCGTAGCCGCCGGTGCGTGGCTGCCCGGCCTCGAACTGCCCGTCACGCTGCCGCCGCTCAAGGTGACCCAGCAGCAGGTCTTCCACTTCCGGCAACGGGAGCCGTCCGTGGCCTGGCCGGTCCTGGTTTGCAAGGACGCGTCTATGCAGGTCTTCGGCCTGCCCTCCGGCGCCGACGGCGGTGCCCTCCCCGCGGTCAAGGTCGCCGAACACGACCGCGGCACCCCCACCACGGCAACCACCCGTACCGGCATCGTCGACCCGTCGTCGCGGATCCGTGTGAGCGCATTCGTCCATGACCGGCTCCCGGGCCTCGACCCCGACCCGGTCGCCGGGACGACCTGCCTCTACACCACCACCGTTGACGACGAGTTCGTCCTCGACCGCCACGGCCCCTTCGTCATCGTTTCCGCGTGCTCCGGCCACGGCGCGAAGTTCGCCCCGGTCATCGGCGAGATGGCCGCCGACCTCGCCACCGGCCGCGCACGGCCCCACCCCCGCTTCCGCCTGGACCGCAGGGCATAGGGGTTCGAACAGAATAGGATGCGTCGGTGACAGAGCGCGCCGAGCACACCGAACCCGCAGCGGACTCCGACGACACGGCCCTGGAGCGCATCATCGCGATCCGGGCCCGCGGGTACCGGCAGGCGGCCGGTCTGTCGGTCGGTGAGATGGCGCGGCGGGTCGGCATTTCCAAGGCCATGCTGTCGAAGATCGAGAACGCTCAGACCGCGTGCAGCCTCACCACGCTCTCCCGGCTCGCGCGCGGTCTCGACGTCCCGGTCACCGCCCTCTTCCGCGGCATGGACGACGAACGCGAGGCCGTCTTCGTCCCCGCCGGGCACGGCGCCCGCATTGTCCGGCGCGGCACCCGCATCGGCCACGAGTACGCCCAGCTCGGCTCCCTGCGGGGCGCTCACAAGCGCATGGACGCCCTGCTGGTCACCCTCACCGAGTCCAGCGAGGTCTTCCCGCTCTTCCAGCACGCCGGAACCGAGATCATCTACATGCTCGAAGGTGTCATGGTCTACGGCCACGGGAAGTCCACCTACACCCTGCGCCCCGGTGATGCCCTCCAGTTCGACGGCGAGGCCCCGCACGGTCCGGAGCGGCTGGCCGAACTCCCCATCCAATTCCTGGCGGTGACGGCCTTCGGGGACAGCCCCCAGCACTGAAACCCGGCCTTAATCGGCCGCGGAGAGATTCGTAACGCGTCCCGTGTCTACTGCGGTGAAACTCAGTTTCCTTCTGCTGGACTTCTCTGGGAGCGTGCGCATGGACACCGGAAGTACCGCTTGGATGCTCGCGAGCACGGCACTCGTCTGTCTGATGGTGCCGGGCCTTGCGCTCTTCTACGGGGGCATGGTCGCCGCCAAGAGCATCCTCAACATGATCATGATGACCTTCGGGTCAGTGGCCCTGGTGGGCTGCATCTGGGTGCTCTACGGCTTCTCGGCCTCCTTCGGTGATTCGATCGGCGGCGCCGGGATCCTCGGTGACGTCACCGAGTACGTCGGCCTGAGCGGGGTGACGGCGGACGACCCGGACGCCGTCATCCCGCTTTCCGTCTTCGTCGCCTTCCAGGCCCTCTTCGCGGCCCTCACCGCGGCCCTGATCTGTGGCGCGATCGCCGACCGCATCAAGTTCGGCGCCTGGATGGCCTTCACCGGCATCTGGGTGACGCTGGTCTACCTGCCCGTCGCCCACTGGGTGTTCGCCTTCGACGGGAAGGACGTCGTCGGCGGCTGGATCGTCAACAGGCTCGGCGCGGTCGACTTCGCCGGCGGTACGGCCGTCCACATCAACTCGGGCGCCGCGGCCCTGGCCGTGATACTCGTCCTCGGCAGACGCATCGGCTGGCAGAAGAAGGGGGGGCAGGCGCGGCCGCACAACCTCCCCCTGGTGATGCTCGGCGCGGGCCTGCTGTGGTTCGGCTGGTTCGGTTTCAACGGCGGCTCCGCGCTGACCTCCGGCAACACCGCCTCCGTCGCCGTGCTGAACACCTTCATCGCCACCTGTTCCGCGATGCTCGGCTGGCTCCTCGTCGAGAAGCTCCGCTACGGCCACCCCACCAGCCTCGGCGCCGCGTCCGGTGCGATCGCCGGCCTCGTCGCGATCACGCCGTCCTGCGGTGCGGTCTCCCCGCTCGGCGCTCTCGCGCTCGGCGCCATCGGCGGCGCGGTGTGCGCTCTTGCTGTCGGCCTGAAGTACAGGTTCGGCTACGACGACTCCCTCGATGTCGTGGGTATCCACCTCGTCGGAGGCATCACCGGCACCCTGCTGGTCGGCGTCCTGGCCACGGCGGACGCCCCCAACGCCGTCGACGGCCTGCTCTACGGCGGCGGCCTCTCACTCCTCGGCAAGCAGGCGATGGGGGCCCTGTCCGTACTGGCGTACTCCTTCTGTGTGACCTGGCTGATCGCCAAGGCGCTCGACAAGACGATGGGCCTGCGGGTCCGCCCAGAGGTGGAGCAGGAAGGCGTCGACGTCCACCTGCACGCGGAGAGCGCCTACGACCTCACCCACGCACCGAGCGCGGCCCCGGCGGCCTGACAGCCGCCGCGGCGCCGGACGACCGCAGCTGACCCCACAGGTCACAGCAGCGGCCCGCCACTCCCGGGAGGGGAGCGGCGGGCCACCGGGCCGGACGGCTACGCCTGGAACTCGGCGCTCTTCACGCCGTAGACCGTGGCGTTCGCCGGCCGGTTCTTCTCCAGCTCGTCGGCCAGCTGCGTCCACCCGTCGCCGCGCCGCACCACGTCGAGGAACGTCCCCAGCGCCTCCTTGTCGTCCCACAGCTCCTGCGCCGCGCTGATGATCAGCGACTTGAGCCGCTCGTTCTCGCCCACTGCGTTCCCTTCCGGTCGTTGGACACGCACAGCTCTACCCGCCGCTGATCGCAGCCGAACTCCGCCGCCGGAACCGCGCGCGGCCACGCACACCGTGTGCCCGCACCGGCCCGTCCGGCCCCCGCACCCACGCTCGCCCACCCGGACGACAGCGACCTGCAGCCGGACGCGGTGCTGCGCGCCACCTCCGATCCGGTACGCCGCTTCGGCACCCCGGACCGCACCGACGACCTCGCCCTCTCCTTCGGACCGGGCTGGACGACGTCGTCCTGGTCCACGCCGGGAGGCCGCCGGCGTTCACCAGCTGCACCACCACGGCACCCGTGTCGGCTGGGCCGCGCCGCTCGCCGACGGCCTGTGGGGCTCGGGTGGTTGGATCGCGGTGCCGCACCTGGTCGACGGCCGGGCTGAGCCGCTGCTCGCAGGCCTCGGCCGGCCCCGCTTCCACCGCGAGCGGAGCGAGGCCCTCGACGCCCCTCCGAAGCGCCCGTCTCACACCGCGGGCCACCGCCGCGCGACCCGCAGACGGTGCCCGCCCGACCCCCCGGACCTCCGGGTGGATCGGCCCTCGTGCGGCCGCGCCCGGCCTGGTGACGGTGCCTCGCGACCCGGTCCTGCGCGGCCTGCCCGACAACGACGCCCACCGACCGCTCGACCCGGCCGTCTTCGGCGACTACTGGCAGCCGCTCGGCTGGACCGTGCAACCGGACGTGTGACTGGTGACGGCGGAGGGCCACACGGTGGGCTGGGTCGAGCGCGGCGTCGTCGGCCCGGCCCGCTGGGTCGCGGTGTACGAGGCCTACTTCCTCGGCCACCCTGCCACCCAACAATTCTTTCTGCATGACACCCCCGAACAGGCCGCCCACACCGTCATGAAGGCATACCTGCAACAGGTGTATCCGCCCCCCGGCGGTCGGGCCCGGCCGCCGTTCGCGAATTACACGGCCGGCCCCGAGGCGGCTACCGTCGGAGACCACAGGCCCGGCCCGGTGCCGGGGAAGCGCAGACCAGAGATGGAGTGGTGGGGATGAGCGCCCAGCCCGCCTAGCGGGACGACGACCTCACCTGCAAGACCGAGCCCGCCGACACACACACCGGCGCCGACACGGCCACGGACACCACAGCCACCCCCGCCGACAGAACATCGGCCCAGGCAAGCGGCACGCGGCGACGACGACCCACTCGGCCCCTACTCCTCCACGAGGCGGTCCTCAAGGCGATCGACGGCCGGTGAGCGCTCTATGCCGGCCTTCGCCGGGCGCAGGGTCCTGCCGGTGCCCGGGATCGTCACCTTGGCCAAAGGGGGTACGTGGCGAGCCGTTCCGCAAGACGAGAGAGCGGTATCGCGGGTTGGGTGAGGACTGTCCCAGGTCGGGTGAGAATTCCGCCCACGTCCGGCCGTCCGCCCGCTGTTTGCCCGCCCTGGCCGTCTCCGGGGGACGGGCGGCCATCTCGGTGAGCACTCTGCGGCCCGGGCGTGCGGGGCTTCGTACCACCCTGCCCGAACTGGCGTTCCGTCACCGGTTCGGGGGTATCTCGGCGCCTTCGCCCTGTGAGGCACCGCCCGCTCTTCTCGTCCCAGTACGGTGCTCGTGCCAGTGAACGACCATCAACTCCCGGGAGCGAAATACCTCATGACCGTCTGGAACAGCACGGGACCCGCCGACAACGACTTCCGCGTCGACCAGGTCACCCTGGCCCCCGAGACGCCGGCCAAGGGCGAGGACATCGCGGTCACCCTGACCGGCACCCTGGAGCGAGAAATCACCGGCGGCACATTCGATGTGACGGTGAAGTACGGCAACATCACCATCCACAAGGACTCGGCTTCCCTCGCCCCCGCCGCGCCGGGCCCCTACACCGTGGCGGCGCAGGTCTCCTCCACCACCAAGGACGTTCCGTCCGGCGATTACCACGCGCACGCGGTGGTCCTCGACCATAACGGCACCGAACTGGCCGGGGTGGCGATCACCTACCCCCTCTCCTGACACCCGGCCCGGATCGCCACTCCCACCGCACGGGAGCGGGGCTGCTTCCGGAGGCGACGACCATCCTGGCGGTCTTGTGCTGCTCCTGGTCGGGCTCGGCGGAGTCGGCCAGCCGCGCCCGCCGTGTCTGGCCGGTTCTTCCTTGTCACCGCACGGGTTCGACTCGCGGGCGGCCGTTGACGGGGTCCGTCTGCGGGCTGGGCTCAGTCGGCGGTCCAGCTGACGGCTACGAACCCGTGCGAACCGTTGTCGTTGCCATTGCCATTGCCATTGCCGTGGCCGCTGGTGCCCCGGGTGTCGGCCAGACTCGTGCCGGGATCCTGGGGGCGGTGGCGAGGCCGCCGGTCCCGTGGCTGGTGTCACCGGTTTCGCTGCTGGTGTACTTCGGCGAGCCGCCATCGGTGCCGGGCGCGGTGCTACCCGCGTCAGCGCACGTCCCGAGACCGCCCTTGCCGCCGCCCGGGTGCAGGTTCTCGTCCGTTCTCGCCCCAGTCGCCGCCCGCGCTCGCGAGGCCGCCCAGGACACCGAGCAGAGGGCCGACGCCGCGTACCGCCAGCTCGCCGGAGCGGCCGCCGACCCCCTCTACACCGCCCGGGCCCGCGCCGGACTCCACACCCTGACCGACGACGACCACAGGGCCGTCCGCGAACTCACCCGCCACCTGGACCTCGCCACGACGCGCCAGGTCGTGAACTGGTCGAGCGCACCCGCGCCGCGGCTCTCGCCCTGCGCGGCGAGCAGGGCCACGCCGACCCGGCCTGTCGTACGCCCGGCTCGGCCGGGCGGAGTCTGGTGCATGCAGGTGGTGGCCGACCAAGTAGGCGCTCCCCTCGCGGGCAACGGTGCGAGGGAGGAAAATTCTGATCCTGCCACCCGACCGTTCCAGGCTTCGACGGGGCGCCGGTGGTGTGGCTGCCGCGCGGTAGCGGCCGGCCTCCACCGTCGTGATCAACCCGACGACTTCCCGACTGCCGATCCTCATCGTGGTCGCCGGCGCAGTGTCAGCAGCCCTCATGACCCCCACTCACGCTGACGACAACTTCGCCTTCGAAAGCACCGCTCAGCAGCGAACCATCGGGGTCGGAGCCTCGAATCACAACTACACCGAGTCGGTCGACGGATCGGACTACATTGCGATCCACGAGGAGAACGTCTCGGTCACCTTCGCCGAGCTCTGGTAGCGCCCAAGCAGTGCACGGGGCGGGGAACGTCACCTGGCAATCGGTCAAGCTCACCTGTCGGAGAACAACCGCTGCAGGTCTGCCGGAAGCGGACCAGTGGAGGGTGTTCCACCGTTCGGCGATCCGCGGCCACTTCTGGTGGTCGGCCTGGGCGGTGAGTACCGAGTGGTCGTGCTCAGGCTCCTCCAAGGCCAGGCCCCGGATGTGGTGAAGTCGCTTCAACGCCTAGTCTGCGGCCCGGTTGTCCACGGGCGGCTCATCCGGTCCGCGTTCCGGCACACCAGGGCCCGGTGGAAGCGGGCCGTGTCCGGGTGGAGCTTCAGGTGTTCGTTCTGGGTGGGGCGGCCAGCGGGTGGGGCAGCGATTCGATCGCTGCCCCACCCGGTCCGCTCCCGAAGGGCGCAGGCCGCCGCCTGGTCGCCTCGCTCTGTGCTGGTCAGGGCTCGACGAAGTTGACCGACGCCACATGGTGTCGTGTGCCGAAGTTGGTCTTGCTCCGCGCGCCGACGGTCGCGACGGGGTCCCCGGATGTGTCCGGGGAGGTGTACAGCTCGGCGTCGAGGTCGGTGTTGTTGGCGGCACCGGCAGCCCCGAACGGCACCGGTAGCGCCACGGTTCCTCCCGCAGACGCGGGTACCGGCACGGCATCGCCGGTCTGGTTTTGTTCACTCCACAGTTCCAGACCGGGCTGGACCACTCTCATCGGAGATCTTCCTGTTCTGCTGGGGTGCCGCTCACGCGCACATCCTTGAGGTAGGGCACCGGGCGGAACACAGACCGACCCCGCACCGGTACCCGGGCAGTCCACAGATCCCCCGGCCGCCCACCCTCTACTCCACACGTCACCCCGATGCTCCGGCAGCAATTCCCCGGGAGCACTGTCGGGCCCGGGCAGCGTGCCGGACCCGGTGGCCTGCCTGACCGGCACCCTGGATCGGCCCCGCGACATCCTCTTCGGTGTCGGCCACCCGCTTCGGGTGGCCGGCACGGGCCGGACGGAGAAGCTGTGGTTGTTCGAGGAGTTGCCGGCCGGGACGTCCTGCGTGCCGATCGTCGGGGGCGGCGGTGATCCACCGGCCGCGCCCCGACGCCCAGCGAGGGGCTGGGCCCGAGGGGCCATCACCTCGGGCCCTTCCAGCGGGTGCGGGGAGACCGGCCGGGAGCGTTGGAGCCGCCCGATGTGGGGTCCTTCCCCGAGATCGCGGCGCTGGCCGACCTGATCCTCAACCCCCGACGGCCGCCGTCGGCCCCAAGGAGCTCCCGGAGCCACCGGTGCCGTCCCTCTGAAGGTGGCCGCCCCGCTGCTGGAGGGCTTCGCCGCGGTCCTTGCTCCGCGCACCCGTTCAGCGCAGCATCCGGTCATCCGACCGCGGTCGCCCCGCCACCCCCGAAGAGGGCGGGAACCGCGACAGCACAGACCGTGCGGCATCCGGAGCTCATGACGACGCACCATGACCAGCATGATTTCTCATCACTTGATCAGCGTCGAAGGCGACTCCTAGTAGTCGACGGGACTACGGGAGCCCGGCGTGAAGACGAACCACTGCTGGTTCTTCCCGTTCCAGCAGTCCCACTGCTGCATACGGACGCCGTTGAAGTACCCCGGGCCCCAGAGGGACACGCCGCCGGGGACGTCCAGGCACTTGCCGCTCCAGACGTTGCGCAGGATCTCTCCGCCGCTCGTGACACGGGACCACTCCCATTTCTGGTTGGCACCGCCGTTGCATTCCCACTGCTGGGCGAGGGCGCCGCTCGCCGTACTCCAGCCGCCGATCTCCAGACACTTGCCGGTGTGCTGGTTGACCAACTGACCACCACCCGGCGCCCGCCAGCTCTGGTTGTTACCGCCGTGGCAGGACCACTGCTGGACGGGCGCGCCGTTGTCCGTGCTCCAGCCTGCGACCTCCAGGCAGTGCGGACTGGAACCGCTGACCAGAACGAAGGTCCCCGGGTTCACTTCCGGGCGGTCGCCGGCGGCGGCGCCGGGTACGCCGACGGTGAGCGCCAGGCCGGCGCTGACGACGAAGACGGCTATGCGGGACTTGGAAGCCAAGGTCGTGATCCTCTTCAGGCAGAAATGAATGCTGAGATCGGCGCGCCGTACACAAGCGCCATCGCCGCCCGGCCGCCGAGCGGTCACGCTAGTGGACCGGGCTTTCGGCCGGCGTCATCGGGGGCCACCCGATGATCCGCAGGAGACGGCCCGGGAGCCTCGGTCCAACGCTGACTCAGACCGTGGTCTGCCGGGCAGAACCAAGCTGGACGCGGGCCTCGTGAGCGGCCCTGGCCGCGATCGGGTCGATGTCGGTCCGGCGCTACCTCTACGCCGCCCACCCCGCGCGCAGGTCCACCTGGTGGCGACAGGACCGGCCGTCGTCTCTGTCGCGCACCTGCGCACGACAGCGTTCACCACCGTTCTATGCGGGGCGAAGAACGGGGTCGATCGCGGTCAGGGCTTCGTGCAGCCGACGGGCCCCCAGGGCAACACGGTCGTCAGAGTCCTCCAGTATCTCCTCGCACAACTGCATCGCACTGTCTCGCTCTTCGAAGTAGATGCCGAACACATCGCGGATCGCGGTGTGGATCCAGTCGCCGTGATTCGCGTTGGCGACCGCCAGTGCGGAGGCGACGATCGTCAGCCCGATCCGGTCCCTTCGCCGGAGCACGGCTACCGCAGTCACCTGCGTGACGAAGGTGTCACCCGGGTCGAGCACGAGCTCCAGCAACGGCCCCTGGGCCTCCTCCATCTCGGCGAAGCCCGCCAGGCCGTGACCGGCATCCGCCCGGTCACGGTAGTCCTGGCTTCGCCCGAGCTCGACGAGCGCCACGACAGCGGCATGCCGCCGGTCACTCTCCATCCACGTGCCCCCTGCCCCACGATTTCCGGTCAAGGTATCACCGGGGTCACCCTCCAGATGATCGCTGGGACGAGCCCTGGCGGATCAGTCCCAGCCGGACGCCGGCCGGTCGACGCGGCCGCCCGTGTGGGACCCGCACGTAGTCCTCGGCTCCGTGGGGAAGATCAGCAACGCATGCTGCCGAGTAGGCGTTGACCAGGAGGGCAGGAGCATCGGTAGCCACCCGCAGGGAGATCCGTACCTGATGGAGCCCACCCTGTTCGATGGGCCGGTCGCAGACACTGCAACCGTGAATGGTTGTCGCCCCCCATCGGCGGGCATCGAGCCCTGCCAGGTTGAGGCCGGCGACGGCGTCTCGCGGGGCTGGAGTCGGGGGAGGAGCGGACGCACCTTGTAGTTCCCGAACAGTGCGCGCATGCTCACCGTGCTTCCGCCCAGCCCGGAGCATCTCGTGATCGCGTAGGGAAACCGCTGCAGCCCGTACGAGGTGTAGGGGGGTGAACTCCGCCGGCCCCGGGAGCACGCACTCGCTCTACCCCGCCAACGTGCCGGTACGGCAGGCGATGAGAGTGGGATCACGCTCCGTCGAGCGGGAGGAGGTCGGGGTAGACGTCCTGCCAGCGGTAGCGGCGGCAGTGCAGGTGCCAGTAGGCGTAGCCGGTCATGTACCGGTCGAGGTAGGGGCGTTGCTCCTCGGTGGCGAGGCCCGTGATCCGGCGGTGGGCGGCCAGGCCGCCGTCGAGGGTGCGGCGGTAGGCGGTGAGGTAGGGGATGTCCTCGCGCACCGCCTGCCGGTACACCCGGCTGACGGCGAAGTCCGCGCCGTGCACGGCCTCCTTGTAGCAGGACAGCACGTCGTTGACATCGTTGAGGAACGCGACGCACGAGCTCATCGCCGCCGCCCAGAACACCCGGTCTCGGTGGGCGGCCAGGCAGGGGTCGGTGAACTGCAGGGTGGAGAACCAGAATTGTGAGAACCCGTTGAAGACGCGGACGTAGTCGCTGTCCACCCCGTCGGACGCCTCCGGATCGAACTCCGCCTCCATCAGCACGCCGATGAGCGCGTTGTGGAAGAACGTCTTGAAGACGGCGAGGAAGGTCGGCTCGCAGAACGGCGCGATCTCGTGGAACATGTGCCGGACGTAACGGGTGTTCGGCGAGGCCGGGAGCGCCTCGGGCAGCAGGCCGGCGCGCAGCATGGCCGCCGCCTCGTCCGGATCGTGGCAGCACACGTCGTCGGCGTTGGTGCAGAACACCCAGATACGGTCGACGGCGAGGGCCAGTGCGTCGTCGGCGATCGGCACCATCAGGGCGCGCATCTGCGTGATGTTGCGGACCGTGGCGGCCGGGAGGTCGACGCCGAAGGCCGCCAGTTCGGCGGTGAGCAGACCGGCGTCGGCGGCGGCCTGGGCGAGGTCGGCGGGCGGCGCGGCGAAGGAATCGGTGCGGGCGATCATCTGCTCGACCAGGCCGGAGGCCAGGACGCTCGCGATCATCGCGCGGTGGCGCGGATCGGGGATCGCGTCGAGGCCGCGCCGCGCGGTGTGGCGCAGGGTGTCGACGCCGGGTGGCCGAGGGTGCCGGAGCAGGGGGCGGACGGTCGGGTCCACGCGGTGTCCTCGCTGTTCCTCGAAGGCCATGGGGCCGACGGGCGAGCCCGTCCGCCCCGGGAACCCGGACGACGGTTCCGGGGATCCGTTCCGTGACTACCCGCGCACCGCATTCGAACAAACCGGGAACCGCGGCACCTCCGGCTCGGACCACCTGTCGACCGCGGGTGCACCTGGCCCGTCATGGGAACGCGCCGTTCAGTTGGTGGGTTCGGCCGTTTCCGGCACCGACCGCAGATGGCGCCTGTCCGTCCCCGTCTTCGGGAGGTCCAGCACGGCGCTGCGCCTTCCGTTGTCGCGGGGCCCGGGCCCGGGGCGCCCCCGGGGCCAGCGGGGGGGGGGGGGGGGGGGTCCGGAGGGGGGGCCCCCGGGGGGGGGGGGGCGGCCGGGG
>NZ_JBEXNT010000008.1:125377-136995 GCF_040611255.1 Kitasatospora sp. NPDC002965
GCCCGCGCGCGCCCCCCCCCCCCGGCGGCGGGGCCCGGCCCGCCCCGGGGGGGGGCCGGCCCCCCGCGCCGGGCCGCTGCCCGTTGGGGCGCCCGGGGCCCGGCCCGCGACAGGGGCAACTGGGGGCGGGGGTCAGGGGGTTCCGATCGGTCGGCCCCGGAGGATGGTGTGCCGGACGTGCAGTCGGGGTGTGAGGACGACCAGGTCGGCGTCCTTGCCCGGGGCGATGGAGCCGGTCCGGTCGCCGAGGCCCAGGAGCCGGGCCGGGGTGGTGGCGGCCGCCGCGGCCGCCTGGGTGATGGGGATGCCGAGGTGGCGGACGGCCCGGCGGACGGCCCGGTCCATGGTCAGGGTGCTGCCGGCGAGGGTGTGTCCGTCCGGGAGGGTCGCGCGGCCGTTGCGCACGGTGATGTCGACGTCCTCGAGGCGGTACTCGCCGTCGGGCATTCCGGCGGCGGGGGTCGCGTCGGTGACCAGGGCCACGCGATGGGCCGCGGTCGCGAACGCGATGCGTATCGTGTCGTCGTGCAGGTGCAGGCCGTCGTTGATCAGCTCGAAGACGATCCTGTCGTCGGCGAGGGTGGCGCCGGCGAGGCCCGGTTCGCGGTGGTGCAGCGGGTTCATGGCGTTGAACAGGTGGGTGGTCAGCCGGGCCCCTGCGGCGAAGGCGTCGCGGGAGCGGCGGTGGTCGGCCTCCGAGTGACCGATCGCCGCGACCGCGCCGGCGGCCACGATCGACCGCACCAGTTCCAGGCCGCCCGGGAGTTCGGGGGCGAGCGTGACGACCCCGACGTGGCCCCGTCCGGCAGCGAGCAGGGTGGCCAGGATGGCGGGGTCGGGGGCGAGCAGGTGTGCTTCGGCGTGGGCGCCCCGGTGACGGCTGCTGAGGAAGGGGCCTTCGTAGTGGATCCCGGCGACCCCGGCGCAGCCGGGGTCGCCGGCGGCGAGGAGGTCGGCGACGGTCGCGGCGGCGGCGGTCATCCGGGGCACCGGGCCGGCGATGATGCCGGCCAGCATCCGGGTGGTGCCGTGGCGGTGGTGGAAGGCGACGGCCCTGCGCACCTCGTCGGGATCGCCGGAACCGACGGATGCGGCGTCACCGCCGTGCATGTGCAGGTCGACGAAGCCGGGGAGGACGTACGCGTTCCCCAGGTCGCGGACGTCGTCGTCGGCGGCGGCCGGGGCCCCACCGGTGCCGACCCCGGTGATCGTGGGGCCGGAGAAGGTGACCCACCCTGGCTCCAGGACTTCGTACGGGGTGACGACGCGCGCGTTCGTCAGCGTGGTCACGGCCGGGCCGCGCTGGCGAGTTCGGCGAGGTCGACCTCCACGCGGGTGTCGTGCTTGTCGGCCAGCCAGCGGTCGATGTCCAGGAGCCACCACCGGTGGACGTGCACCACGTAGAAACGGCGGGGCCCGTCGCCGGTGAAGTCCGACTCCGGGAGGAGCCAGGCCGCGCGGACCTCCGGGTCGGGGTGGTTCAGCTCGTAGTACACCTGCCGGTGCCGCGGGACCTCGGGTTCCGGCACGGCCTCGCAGTGCCCGGTGAACTGGGCGCCGTCCAGGCCGAATCCGGGTGTGCCTAGCAGGTGGACCGAGCCGGCGATGTCGGGCCGGGCCTCGATGTTGCGGGAGTGGCGTGAGCCGTGGAGGGAGTAGTAGAGCAGCCGGAGCGGGTCGCGGAGGGCGACGAAGTTCACGGTGGAGGCCCAGGGGCCGTCCTCGCCGACGGTGGCGAGGGTGGTGAAGCGTCCGTGGTCCAGGAGGTGGGTGCTGCGTGCGACGTGGTCGGAGTACTCGGAGCCCGTGGACACGGCGGTCACTGCGGCGGCGGGGTGCGGTGGAGGCCCATCGCGACCGGCGGGTCGTTGAGCAGGGCGGCTTCGGCGAGCCGCCACCAGCGGGTCTGCTCGGTACGGCGCTCCTCCCAGGCGGTGTCCCTGCTGCGGGCGGAGACCTGGCGGCGGTAGGTGCCCCAGGCGGCCTCGTCGGCGAAGGTGACGAGGTGTTCGAGGGCGTGGACATGGGTGCCGACGGTCCGCAGGTGCCAGCTGGTGGCGAGCACGGTGTCGAGTCCTTCGTAGAACCACTTCTCGCGTTCGGCGGCCCAGGCCCAGAACCCGGCCGGGTCCGCCTCGGCGGCCTCCGTCAGTTCGAGCCGGTAGTGGAGGTGGAGCATGAGCATTTCCTTTCCTGGGGCATGGTGGTCGGGTTACGGCAGTGGTGATTCCCAGCTGGCCCACTCCGGCCCCATGGCCAGGGGGTGGTCCCCGGCCAGCTCCCGCCAGTGCCCGGCGGCGGTGATGTTGTGCTCGCGCTGGCGGGCGGGTGTGCAGACGGCGCCGTGCAGCGGCAGCACCACGGCAGCGAGGGGGGTGAGACGGGCGCCGCGGCGCACCTTGACGTCCCACGCGGAGATCGCCGTCCGGTAGCGCCGGAACCCGCCCTCCGCGGCGTAGTCGAGGGGGGCGTTGTACCCCAGCTGGAAGTACTCGTTGGTGGGGACGGCGGTCGTGTAGTCGTAGCCGAAGTAGCGGGCGTACAGGCGGTCCCCGTGCTCGTAGCAGACGGTCGCGGCCACCAGCTCGGGGCCGCGCAGGCCCAGGAACGCCACGGCGTGGTCAAGCAGGCCGGTGGCGCGCTGGGCGTTCAGGGCGTCGAGCACCGCCCGCGGACCTCCGGAGCTGCCGTGGCGGGTGCGGTTCTGGGCGATCAGGTCGGCGATGCGGGGGACGAGGTCCTCGGTGAGCCGGGTGGTCTTGACGACCGTTCCGGTGCGCTGGAAGGTGCGCAACTCGCTCCTGCGACGGGTCCGGCTGTGCCGGTTGCTGCGGGCCGACAACTCTCCGGCGCCGCCCGGCGGGACGGGCAGGTAGGTGTCGGCCGAGTGCAGCAGCGCGCGGGCCCGGGGGTGGGCCGCCGCCAGCTCCAGGGCGTCCTCGCCGGCGAGGTAGGCCATCACCACGCCGTCGTCGCCCCGGTCGGCGGCGAGCTCCAGCGCCCGGCCCAGGAGCGCCCTCAGGACAGGGCGCCGCTGCGGTCCGCGGACGCAGAGGAGTTCGTTGCAGACCGAGCGTCGGGTGCCGAGCCAGAGCTGCCTGCCGCCGTCGACGTCGGCGGCCGTGCCGGGCAGGATCCCGGGCAGGATGCCGGGCAGGGAGAACATCTCGTCGTCGTCGCCCTCGCCGGGCCAGGTCGGCAGCACGCCGAGCAGGGTGCCGGACTCGGAGGCGGTGATCACCGGGTCGCCGCCGGAGGCGAGGTGGGTGGAGCGCACCCAGCGGTGGCTGCCGTAGAAGTTGTCGGCCCCGACCAGGCGCTCCCAGGCGGCGGGGTCGACGCCGTGGGCGTCGGGGTGGACGCGGGTGCCGATCGCCACCGCGGTCGGCGTGCGGAGTACGTTCACGGGGCGGCCGCACCCTTCACGCAGGTGATCAGCGCGGCGTGCGGCGAGCGCAGGTACGGTCCCCAGAAGCTCTTGCCGTGCTCGCGCATACCCTGCTCCGAGACCTGGAACGGCGGCCAGCCGATGTCGGTGAAGCCCGCCTCGGCCAGCGCGGCCTCCAAGGCCCCGCGGCTCCAGTACCGGGCCGTGATCGTCTCCTGGTAGGGGCCGAACTCCAGCTCCAGGGTCACCTTCGAGGCGTCGAACCGCGGCTCCGCGTCGAACAGCCGCAGCCCGTAACGCTCGTAGTACTCGCGCCTGCCGTCGTAGTCGGGGTTGACCGGCAGGGTGACGAACCTGCCACCGGGCCTCAGCGCCCGCGCCGCCAGCCCGCACAGTTCCACGAGTTCCGCGTACTGCTCGGCGTAGGGCAGGACGTAGACGCCGAGCACGGCGTCGAAGGTTCCCTCCAGGGCGGGGGGCAGGGTGCGGACGTACTCGATGCCCCGGTGGCCGGCGGGCTCCTGCGCCCGCGCGTAGGAGAGCATGCCCTCCGAAGCGTCCTGACCCACCACCAGGTCGGCCCCCTGCGCCTTCAGCAGGCGCGAATAGAGGCCCGTACCGCACCCGAGGTCAAGGACGCGTTCGCCCAGGACGCGACCCAGGGCCGCCAGGACGCTGTGGGATTCCAGGTCCTTCCGCCACGGCAGGGCGAACATGTCCTCGTACATCTGCGCCAGGCCGTCGAATTGACTGCTCATGTCGCCTCATTTGGTTCTTGGTCCGTGCTGTTGGTCGGGCATGCCGCGACAGGGACCGGTGGACAGGCGTGTCCCTGGCCTGGCCCGTGCCGAACGCATGGGGCCGCCACAGGGGTGACGGCATGGGAAGGATCTATCGAGGAGAGCCCGCAGGCGGGGGATCCGTCACCGCCGAACGAATTCGACTCTCGCGCTAGAGGTTATTCCCGAGCGGGTGAACATGGCCAGACCCGAAACCAGGATATTTATCATTCACACAATGCATCTGGAATATCCCACGGGGTAATTTCCGAAACTCCCGCCACTCCCGCACCGTCCTGTCCCGTCCGTTTCCCCGGAAGCGAGGACGGCGGTGAGCGCCGTCCGGTATTCGTCCGTGAGCCCCGTGGGGCCCTTCGGTCGAACGGTGTCGCGCCCGGGTGCCGGGCCGTCCCACCATGAGCGTGCCGGGCCGCGGGCCGCAGCAGGGACCCGCCAACAGCAGCCGGAACAGAGACGACGGAGAAGCCATGACGTCACCCGCCCCGTACCGGCCCACGCGGTCCGGTGCCCTGTTCGTCGCGGTCCCCGGCCGGGTGACGGCCGCCCCGGGCCGCGCCGGGCCGCGCCCGCCGGCTGGCCGCAGGGAGGTCCGGGGCCGCGCGGAAACGACACCATCACGGTGGTCCGGTCGCCGAACGACCGGTCAACCTCCAACCGGGGCACCATCGACGGAGGCGACGGCGACGACAGCATCACGGTCACCGGAGGCGGAGGCGGAGGCGACGGCGGCGCCCCGTCGGGTTCCGGGGACCTTGGCAACACCGGAACCATCCGGGGAGGCTCCGGGAACGACACGATCACCGTCGCCGGCGGCAACGGAGCGAACGGGCTGAACACCCAGTCCAGCCCCGGGGGGTCGGGCGCCGTTGGCAACGACGGGACCATCGAAGGCGGAAGCGAGGACGACATCGCCCGGGTGACTGGGTGACTGGGTGACGGGGAGGGGGGTGGCTACTTCGGAGGGAACCCCGGGAACGGTGAGGACGGCAACAACAGACTCGTCCGGGGCACGCGGACCGTCACCGCGGAGGGCGGCAAAGGCGGCGACTCCCTTTGGCCGGCAGGGGCGACGACGCCGAGGGCGGACACGGCGGCATCGGCAACGACGGCGACATCCACATCACCGCGAAGTTCGGATTCAACTACCACGGCCACTCCTACTCGGGCGGCTGGTGCTCTCAGTCCAAGGGAGAGACCAAGGACGCCTGGTCCCGTGGTTACACTCGGAGCGTCCGTGCCGGCCTCGATCTCCTCCGCAGGCGGATACTCCTGATGGCCCTACTGCCCCGATGGCCTGGGACGTCGGTTCGGCACCAGGCCCGCCGTCATGCCCTCGCCGTCCTGGAACCCGACCGGAATCCTGCTGTCGGTGAGGGGCCCGCCCTACCCCGCGTCGTGGAAGCGGGTGGGGGCGGGCCCCCGGCCCGTTCTATTGCTGGCGCCCGTGGGACCCGGGACGCGTGTTCCGGGTCGTCATGGGCGATCACCGGTCTGGGCGGAGTCGGTGTTCATGTCCGGGGCATCGCCCCAGCCCGCCCGCCGTGCCCCGATCCACTGGGGCGGTCCCTGGAGCGTCCCAGCGGATCGGGTGTGTCCGGCGGCTATGGGTGCTTGCGGTCTTACAGGCAGACGGGCGGCTTCGGGGACGAGTTGACGATGTAGAGGCTGGGCTGACCCTTGGCGTCGCTCATCATCGGCATGGCGATCGTGTCCCTGGTCGTCCAGGGGAGATCGTCGACGCTGAATGTCCAGGTCCCGGTGATCTTGGTGGCAGCCCTGGAGAGCGTGACCCAGCCGTATTCCCCAGGACGTACCTTTCCGCTCATCTGGTTTCCGACGGCTTGCGAACCGGACCAGACCTTTTTGAAGGAGAACTTCACCTTGACGCTGACCTTGGCGATCAGTGATGACAGTGCGCCGGTCTCCAGTCCCAGCTCGATCTCGGTACCTATTTCGTGAGACCATCCGTTCGTGTTGGTCACCACGAATGTGTGGGTAGCGTCCTCCGGGCCGTTGTTGCGCCAGGCAATCGACTCGCAGGATTCCGGCAGCATTTCCGCGGGGGATTCCGATTCCATGTCCCACGAGCATTTCTTCGGTGAATCCTGGCACACCTTGGTCGCGTACGTTATGGCGAGTTGCCGCGGCCCGCGCACGGGAGGCTGGTTCGCCTCGTGGCCGAAGGGGACCTCCCACGACTGCGCCTCGTTGCCCTTGCAGCTGTACACAAGAGTCGACACCCCGGGATTGATGTTCGAACTGTTGGGGTAGAAACAAAGATTCGAGTACGTGGTTCGGATCATGAACCCGGTGGGTGTGGGATGGGCATACCAGTCCTGCGCATGGTCGGCGCCACACGATTCCAGGTACACCGGAGCCCTATCACGGTAGGGCGTGAATTTGTTATTGGGAGTCGACAGGCACTTGCCCAGTGACACGTTCTGAATCCGGAAGGTTCCGTTGTCCCAGTTCGGAGTCAGCCGCCAGGCCCTGTTCGGGCCGCTGCCGAGAGGCGTCAGCATGACTTGGTTCTCCTGGGAACGCTGGGTATCCACGCCCAGCGCGACGCCGCCGTCCAGGAACAGCCGTGTGCAGTACATGCTCTCCGCGGCAGGACAGGGGTTCCCGGCGAACTCCGCGGCGTGCGCCGTGCCACCTGCCATGGGGGTGATGGATACACCGACGGCGAGGAGGGCTGTCACCAGGGACATGAGCAGCAGTCTTAAGGCACCGGATCGAGCTCTCGGGAAAGGCGGGTTCATGATGTTCCTGATCCTTGGGTAGGCGGTTCCGGATCGCCTCCGTTGGGGGACTTCCGGACTGTCGTTGTGGTCAGTTCTTGCGGCGGCCGCGTGGGCACCGGGCCGACTCCTGTTGGGTCCCGGCCCCCGAGGTCCCAGGAATCCGGCCGTCATCGAGGCTGCGATGGGACGCCAACTGGAAGCACTGATAGGCCAGGTGGATGTTGCCTGCGTCGCAGTCGACGAACTCGCCGAGGCGGTGGAGGCTTACTTTCGCCAGCACCCGGACGCTGAGATCGTCCTGAGCTTTCCCGGCCTCGGGGTCCAGCTCGGCGCCCGTGTGCTCGCCGAGCCCGGAGACGACCGCGCCCGCTTCGCCGACGCCCGCGCACTGGAGGCCTATGACGGCTCCGAGCCGATCACCCGTGCCTCCGGCAAGAAACGCTATGCCGGGCGACGGTTCATCAAGAACAACCGGCTCATCAACGCCGGTTTCCTCCGGGCCTTCTCCGCTCTCAAGGCGTCCCCCGGAGCGGACGCACACTACCGGCGAAGGTGCCAGAACGGCGACTGGCACGCGCACGCACGACGGCACCTGTTCCACCGTGTGGTCGGGCAGCTCTACCACTGCCTGCAGACCCGGCAGCTCTTTGACGAGCATCACGTCTTCACGTCCCCATCAGCGGATCTGGCCGTGGCGGCTCGACTTGTCAGGGACGTGATGTCTCTCTCGATTTCACGACACTGTGGCTGGTCCGGGTGCACGGCTCCCGGGGACGGGCAGGCCGAAGGTGCCGGGGACGGGCGGGCAGCGACACCCGGTGTCCGAACGCGACGGGGCCAGGCATCCGGATCCCTCGGCCGCGCAACGGCGCGGTGCCCCGCGACACAACCGCGTGTCCTCCGGAAATCCGAGAGTCCCCGAGAACCGCCGGAGCGGCCGTGGGCCATGCTGGGACCGGCAGCCCGACGACCGGCCGCCTGGCCGTTCGCCGTGGGCCGCCCCGTCGGATCCGACACGGGTGATGCCCTACACGACGGCTTCATGGCCGCCGGCACCGGCCTGACCCTCGACACGCCACCGTCACTCTGACGCGCCGTAGTCGGCAACAGGCGGCCCGTCCTGACGGGCGCACGGTACTTGATCATTTCACCTCGATGCTGGTGAACGGAGGAGAACGGCTGATCGGGGAAGGCAGCCGAGGCACAATCGCCGGGCCTCGTACGCGGTCCCCGTGTTGGGTGTATCCGAGTCTTGGCCCCGCCGGGAGCTCGGGGTAGCGTCGAACTACCTGCTCGGATACCTGTCCCGATCCGTCTGGGGGAGCTCCCGGCGGGCGGTGGCACACCACGGGACCCGAGCCCCCTGAGGCGCCGTGTGGGTACCCGCCTCTCCGGTCTGCCGCGCTGTTCGACGAGCTCGCAGCCGCTCGCGGCGAGGTGTTCCTGGGCGTCGAGCAGCAGCCCGGCCCGGCGCCCGTTCCGCTTTCCCGGCTGTGACCGGGACGGCCCGCACGTCGAGGTCGGATTCACGCCAGACCAACCCCCTTCCCTCTTGGTGGACTTCGTAGCGACACCCCCCGCTCACGGACAGGACCTCCGGCATGGCCGACGCCGCCCTCCACCCCGCTCCGCGCCCGCCCGACCACGGCTCCCGCAGCCCGAACTCCCCAGGGCGGAGCGGTGGCTGGCCCGCCGTACTGGCCGTCACCACGGGTGTGTTCTCCATCGTCACCACTGAAATCCTGCCGATCGGCCTGCTGACCCCGATCGGCGCGACCTTCCGGATCTCCGACGGCACCGCCGGGTTGATGATGACGCTCCCGGGCGTCGTCGCCGCCGTCGCCGCACCAGTGGTGACCGTGGCGACCAGGCACGCCGACCGGCGGACCATGCTCTGCGCCCTCCTGCTGCTCCTGGTCCTGGCGGACCTCCTCAATGCCTTCGCCCACGCCTACTGGGCCGTGCTGACCGCCCGGGTCACTCTCGGCCTGGTCATCGGGGCCTTCTGGTCGATCGGTTCGGGGCTCTCCGCACGACTCGTCCCCGAGCACCGGCAGGGTCGGGCCACCACCCTGTTCTTCACCGCCGTCCCGCTCGGTTCGGTCCTCGGCGTACCTGCGGGAGTGTTCCTCGGCTCGCTCGCCGGCTGGCGCGCCGCCTTCCTCGTGATGGCCGTGCTGACTCTGCTGACCCTGGCCGCCCTGCTGGTTTCGCTTCCGCCGCTCCCCCCGCTGACCACCACCGGCCTCGGCGTGCTACGCGGTCTCCTCGCCGGCCGGGGAACCCGGACCGGTCTCGCCGTGACCTTCCTGATCGTGCCGGCCCACTTCGGCAGCTACACCTACATCACCCCGTTCCTCACGGCCGCCACCCATGCCGGCCCGGGGCTGGTCACCGGACTCCTGCTCCTCTTTGGCGCCGCCGGACTGGTCGGCAACGTGCTGGCCGGCGGCCGGGCGGCAGGCGCCCTCCGCCCGGTCTTCGGCACGGCTGCCGTGCTGCTCGCCGCCGCGACCCTGCTGCTGCCCCTGCTCGGCACCACCGGTCCGGGCGCCGCCGTCCTGCTGACGCTCTGGGGCGCGGCGTACGGCGCCGTGCCGGTCTGCTCCCTCACCTGGTTCCTCACCGCGGCCCCGCACGCCCCGGAGGCGGCCGGGGTGCTGTTCACCTCGTCCTTCCAGGCGACCCTGTCGATCGGCGCCCTGGCCGGCGGCCTTGTGGTGGACCGCTCCTCGCCCACCACCGCCATGGTGTTGGGGGGCGTCGTCGCCCTCCTCGCTGCCGCCACCGTGCTGGGATACGGCCGTCGGGTCCGGCCCGAGTAGGCAGCCGGATCGGAATTCGGGGCTCGTGTGGTCGGGTAGCCGGGTCGCGGCAACGCCACGCGGCAACCCGACCACCGGGCTGCGCCGGCCCGGATACTGTCCTGGTGGCGCAGGGGAAACCCCCACTGTCTGGATCGCCGCCACCTTCCCCGTCAAGTCGGCGCGTTGAAAGCGTTCGACCGCGCGAGGCGGCTGTTGTCCAGGCGGCGACACGGAGAGCATGCGGCTGGAGGAGTTCTTCTGACGGCCGGTCAGTGAGGTCTCCGCGCTCACACCCGCTGGTCGTTCCGGGGCTCGGGTTCGTCCGTTGCGTCAGGCGTGGTCGGGTTGGTCGCGTGTGCGGTACCGCCAGAGGGCGAACAGGCGAGGGTCGTGCCCGGATGAGGCATCGAGCGGTCCGATTCGCCGGTACGCCTGCTCGGCCCGTGGGTCGTCGCGGACGGCACTGAGGTCACCCGCGGTGCGGGCAGCCCGGTCGCGGGTCGCGGAGGACCGGCGCCGGCATACGGCCGTCTGCCGGCCCGACGAGCACGGCAACGTGTCCAGGACTCGGCCGCCCGGGGGAGCGCGTCGGTTGAGGAGCGGGCTCGGTCGGAGGTCCCACCCTGACGCGGAGGTTGTCGGCGAAGCGGGTGGGGCGAAACGGTGGTGACCGGGCGTCGGTGGAGGGCCGTCCGTGAACCGGACCGGTCGACACCCGGGGGAACGCGTCGCCGGAGCACCCGATGACCGAGGTGCCCGATCGCGATGAGGCACATGACACCCCCCGGTCGGGACCACCGTCAAGGGGTGGAGCCGCCCAGACTTCCTTGTGACCCCGACCGTTCCACTCGTCCGCCGGCTCGGGGCCGTTCGACCGTTCGTCGTACCGCTCACCGCAGAACGCGACCGCTCACCGCACACCGCGGTGCGATGCCTACCGCAGCCCGCCCGTACGGGCTGGGATACGCCGCAGGAACGAACCCGCTGGTAGGAGGGGCCCCCGACGACGGCCCCGCACCACCCGGCGAGCAGGGCCCGGGACCGCTGACCCACACCCGTGCGACAGCCCCGTCCGGCCCCGCTCCTCCACCGAACCCGCTCACCCAGGAGGCACGCGTGGACACTCCACCCACCACCCGGCCTGCGGTCCCCGACCGCCCCGAACACCTCGAACAGAGCGAGGAGTTCCGCCGACTCCGCAGATCCTTCCGCGGTTTCGCCTTCCCCGTGACCGCCGGCTTCATCCTCTGGTACCTGCTCTACGTCCTGCTCTCCAGCTACGCCCCCGCCCTCATGGGCGCCAAACTCTTCGGCCACGTCAACGTCGCCCTCGTCCTCGGCCTCCTCCAGTTCGCCAGCACCTTCACCATCGCCGCGTGGTACGCCCGCTACGCCGACCACCACCTCGACCCGCCCGCCGCCGCCATCCGCGAAGGCCGCACGGCCCAGGCACCCGCCGCCCCCCGGAGGGCCGACTCATGACCACCACCCTGCTCGCCGCCGGCGCCTCCACCGAGCACCGCACCCTCACCATGACCCTGTTCGGCCTGTTCGTCCTGGCCACCCTCGGCATCACCCTGTGGGCCGGCCGGCAGACCAAGGACGCCGCCGACTACTACGCCGGCGGACGCGGCTTCACCGGCTTCCAGAACGGCCTCGCCATCTCCGGCGACTACATGTCCGCCGCGTCCTTCCTCGGCATCGCCGGCGCCATCGCCCTCTACGGCTACGACGGCTTCCTCTACTCCGTCGGCTTCCTCGTCGCCTGGCTCGTCGCCCTCCTGCTGATCGCCGAACCCCTGCGCAACTCGGGACGCTTCACCATGGCCGACGTCCTGGCCTTCCGGATGCGCCAACGCCCCGTACGCACCGCCGCCGG